>JAFGPC010000124.1 GCA_016926155.1 Sedimentisphaerales bacterium | reverse complement strand
GCCGTGCTGGATGCCACCGCCGAAGCGCCCCATCGAACCTGCCTGGTACGGGTGGGAGATTCGCAGGTGATCACGCCATTTTCCACCTATCGTATCTGGATGTCCAACGATGTGATCAATGCCTTCACTTCGCGTCCCAATCTGTCCAATGAGCTTCTGGACTGCACTTTTGTGTGCAATGACAAGGAGGTTTTTTATAATGCCGGCCTCCGTTTCCGAGGCAGCCCCTTTATCCGCAGCGGTTTTGGTCGTAATCCTACGGATCGGTATGCGTATCGCGTCGATTTGAATTCCGATCAGCGATTCCGCGGGATTCAAGAAATGAATCTGGACAACACCGAAGGAGGCGGTCGCGGGCCGCTCCAGGAACGCGCTTCCTACTGGTTCTATCGAAAAATGGGATTGGAGTATTCCAATCAGGAATATATCCGTCCAATCCTCAACGGCCGTGTGTACAGTCAGTATGAACATGTCCAGAAGATCGACGGTGATTATGTGGACAGGTGGTTCCCTGAGAACAATGACGGGTATATCCATAAGATAGACGACTATTTCGAGTATACCGCCGACGGAACCGGCTTTTCCAATCTCGATGAAGGTTTGAAATATGATGGTTCTCATCCTTTGCTTAAGGAGACCTATCGCTGGGGTTTTGAGAAACGGTCCAATCGGGAAGATGACAATTGGAATCATCTTTTCGATTTTGCCGTGGCGATGAATACATCTTCGAGCAGTCCGGATTATGAACAGGCGATCGAGTCGGTAATTGATCCGGCCCATTTTGCCCGCGTGCTGGCCATCCGTCATGCAGTCGGCGACTGGGACAGTTATGGTTATACCCGTGGAAAGAATAACTACTTTTATTATGCCCTGCCGGAGGAGCGGTGGTATCTGCTGCCGTGGGATATTGACTTTACGTTAGGTTCGGGAAACAGTGCCACTACCAACCTGTTTACCGTTAACGGAGGACAGTTTCCGGAAGTGACTCAATTCCTGAACTATCCGAAATATCAGCGGCTTTACCTGCAGGCCTTCGCCGAACTGGTTAGCGGGTCATGGAAAACGTCCTATGGCACAGCGGATCCGCCGACGGAATTTGACCGGTTCCTGGATGATGCCGCCGATGCTCTGCGTGCGGATGGATCCAGCGATGATGGTCGCAGGGATGGGATCAAACAGTTTGTTCTTGACCGACGGAATTATATTCTGACTCAAATCCCCTCCTTTGTTTTTGAGATTACAAGCAATGGTGGAGAAGATTTCTGTGTATCTACGGAAACCGTAACTCTTCGAGGGGTAGCACCTCTTGAAGTGGCAGGGATTGCCGTCAATGGAATTCCCACGCCGACGGAATTTTCCGGAAACAATGCCTTTGAGGTGGAGGTTCCACTGGTCCTTGGGGCTAATTTGATCACATTGCAGGGACTTGACGGGATCGGTAATCCGGTTGAAGGAGCTGAAGATTCAATTACCGTCACGCGCCGGCCGCCTTGTTTTGTAACATCCGTAACACCTGGTCTGGTTTGCAATAACGGAACCGCATCGCTTACCATTCATGGAAGCGGCTTTGTGCCCGGTTCGGCTGCGACAGTGGCCCTGACCAATGCATCGGAGGAGATCGGATTCGATGCATTATATGTACAGAATAACCAAGCTTTTGACGCGGTTCAAGCGGCGACGATTCTGCTGGATAATCCCAGCGGCGGTGTCGGTGACGCCACGTATGCAGTCCATGAATGGATCAATCTGTGGAATTCCGGTACGGAAGGTGAGTTTACAGCTAACCAGACCAGCTTTGCGGCTCCATATAATACCGACAGCACCAATATTGCCGTTCGATTCACGGGATATATCTATGCTCCTTCTCCGGGGCCGCGTTATTTTGGAGTTAACAGTGATGATGGTTTTGCTTTATGGATTGACGGTCAGCTTGTGGGCGAATATGCCAATCCCCGGGGTGCTTCGACAACCAGTGTGACGCAGCCGGGAACGGCGGGCAATATGACCTTTGACTTTCCGGCGGCCGGGACCTATTTCATGCAGTTGGATTTTTATGAAAACGGCGGGGGCGAATCGGTAGAGTTCTTCCAGACGGATTCGAACGGAGGCAACTTGAGGCTGATCAATGTCGATTCGGAACTGATTGTGTACCGAGATGCCGTCACACGAATCCATGCGACGAATGTGGTCATCGTGGATGAAAATACAATCACCTGTCAGGTTGATGCGACGGATATGGCGCCGGAAGCCTGGAACGTGGTTGTTACTCCGGAATGCGGCTCACCATGCAGCAAAGAGGATGCCGTGCAGATTATCGAAGCTCCGGTCGGGATGGTGGAATGGTTTGTTATTCCCGATCCTTCTGTGAGCTTTACAGGATCACAGGGGGGGCCATTTACTACGAGTCGCTCTTTTACAATCCGGAATACGGGCAGCGCCACGCTGCATTGGGAAGTTTCCAAGCTGTCTTCGGCTGCCTGGTTTGATCTTCCTGCCAATACCTCTGGCACGCTGACATCAGGACAGCAGACGAATATTACGATTACGCTCAATAGCATTGTTGAAACACTGCCGCCGGGCATCTACACGAGAACTATACTGGTAGCAGTTCCCTGTACAACGAGCGGTTCGGACACACAGCAGCGTCAGATTCGTTTGACGGTGTATTATACATCCGACACCAATCGTGACCTGCAGGTGGATTTGGACGACTGGACGGATCTGGCTGAATCGTGGAAGCGGAATTGTTCCAACCCCGATTGGTGTGACGGAGCCGACCTGAACCGGAACGGAATCGTGGATATCAATGATCTGTTTGTTTTTGCCGAGGAATGGTTATTGGAAATCTTGTAAAACGGCAGGAGAGAGGAATTAAAACTACCTGGCCACTAGCTATTTGAACATTCCAAAATCTCTAGCAATGCGATGTTTTTATAGGAAAAATGCATCTGATAGTTTTGTATAGAATTCTAAAGATTTCCATTGCTATTTCGTTAGCCCCCCAATATATATTCATATTGAGTATGTCTTAAATTTTGGGCGGTTGGGAGATTTGTCGATATACTATTACTAGGGAGGGATGGGAAAATGACTAAGATTTCATTCATCATTTCTGTTGCTCTTGTTCTTTTTTTATTACAACCTTGTCAAGGTGAAGTTCTGTGGTCCAGTTCGCAACAAGATAAGGTGGGCTCTGAAACCAATCCAGTAACTGGTGTATTTTCATTCGCGTTGTTTTATTCTGAACAATATCACATTCCCGATCCCATCCCAGAAACATTGGTGAATTGGGAAGACGTGAATGCCGCTGAAAATATTGGAAATACGATACTCAGGGATGATAATAATGATCCTGAGTTTAATGGTTTTCTTCAGTATCTGACGAATGGTCAGGATGACCACTTCAGAAAGCTTAACGCTAATTATGTAGAAGGTGAATATGAGAGTAACTATTTTCCCTTCACATATAACGGAATTGATTTCCAGGGGTACTCGATTGATAGTGTGGGGCTGACAATTGATTCTTTTACTTTCGTGGGTGGATACGTCTATCAGGTTGACTACACATACACAATCAATGGCTACATTCCTGAACCTGCGACGATCTTTACTTTCTGCCTGGGCGCCTTGCTGGTACATAGAATAAAAAAGTCTCCTTGCAAACATTAGTTTTAAGAAGGTGACTTTTCCGCCAGTTGCCGAGCATTTGGCATTATTGAGTACCTATATGGAGTATGCTGAGCCTGTTTGTTGTATTGATGTGTCTCCTGAAAACCGCCCTATTTCAAAATATTGTACGAAGTAGGATTTGGATTCTAGAAGGGAAGAGGAAAATATATCGTACGTCCTTTATTGGCAGAACAGCGGGCGATGGGAATCGAACCCACATGACCAGCTTGGAAGGCTGGGGCTTTACCATTAAGCTACGCCCGCAAGTAGCGGTATATCCGCGTTTGAGCCATAAGATAGAGTGATCCCGGCGGACTGTCAACAGAAAACAGAGTAGAAACGGCGTTCAGATGGTGGTTTATCCGTTTTTTTCCGTATCTGGCAGATGAATTCTAAAGGCAAGTGAACCCAGGATCAGGAGCAGGGCGGTTGCCGGCTCAGGCAGGGATGCCGGATGGGCCAGGGCCATTGCCTGAATATCCGCCGTCGAAAGCGTCACATCGTCATTCCACCACTGAGAATAACCATACATGGTCAACTCTTCATTCCCGGATCCCATCCATGACTGATATCCTTTTTGGCCTGGATTGTAAATATCTTCCAATCCGTATATATGCCCGATCTCGTGCAGGGCAATGTGTTCTACATCGAAACCACCGCTTGTAATCCCATCCGTATCGGTTCGCCAGTCCATATTGATATCGTTGAAATAGATATCCCGTTCGGCAATTTGCCCAGTGTTGGAATAGTACCAGGTTACAGCGACGGCAATGGCCTGTGTGGAGAAGTCGAGCAGATTTGTCCATGCATCTTCGCCGAATTGGGAGGCGGAGATCCAAGTGATCTCATTGCGGCCGTTATTCTGTCCCAGGTTCAGATTGGAGCGTCCTTTATTCTGTTGGAAGGAGATATCGCTGTCCGGCAGATCCATCCAGGTCTGAAATGCGTCAAGAACAGCCGACAAATCGCTGCCATCCTGGATGTCTTTGGAGCCGTATACGAATTCGAAATTGTAATCGGACCTCGGCTGGTAATCCGCGGTAACCATATGCTGCAGATTATCGTTTGCAATGGCCTGATTCGTCGAGGATACAGCGGCAGTATCAGTACTGGAAACCGGTATAAGTTCCGCCTGAACCAGCCCGCCTGTAATTGCGATGATTATACATCCTGTCCAGAAAGCACGTGTTGTCATTTCTTTTACCCTTTCCATGGTTTGATACATTGCGTCCTCATCGGCATGGATTCGAGACAACTTAACCAGCCGGGCATAAAAAGGGTAAAATCGTTGCAATCCCTATAACCGCTATTATTTACCATCAGTGCCAAGGGTGAAAGTCTTGGAGTTATAGGGGGAATTTGCTACAATCCATAGATTAGCCGATATAAAGAGAGCATTTGAGGAATCCAAACATGGAAATTCGAGAGATTGCCGGGATTGCAAAAAAAGCGTCGTTGGCACTGGCCGGAGCTTCGTCACAGGCTAAAGACGAAGCTTTGGGTCTTACTATCGAAGCGCTGCAGAACAACAAGGAAGAAATTGTCGCTGCCAATCAAAGGGACCTGGTACGGGCCCAGCAAGAGAATCTTTCCAAACCGCTGCTCAAGCGGCTGAAGTTTGATCAAGATAAGATTGATGTAGTGTGTGCCGGCGTAGAGAGCTTGATTCGTCTGGAAGATCCGGTGGGTCGAACGATCAGTGCTCTGGAGCTGGATTCGGGATTGGAATTGTATAAGGTTGCCTGTCCAATCGGTGTCATTGGCGTGATTTTTGAATCGCGTCCGGATGCACTCGTACAGATATCGACTTTGTGCCTTAAAAGCGGCAATGCCGTCCTGCTGAAGGGAGGCAGTGAAGCCGCCGAGACCAATCGAATCCTAGCCGGCGTGATTTCCGATGCAAGCGAAAAAGCAGGCATTCCCGTCGGCTGGCTGGGCTTGCTGGAAACCCGTGCCGATGTGGCTCAGATGCTTTCCTTGGATGAATTTATCGATCTGATTGTGCCGAGGGGCAGCAATGAGTTTGTTCGTCATATCATGGACAATACAAACATTCCCGTATTAGGACATGCTGACGGTATTTGTCATGTCTACGTGGATGCCGAGGCCGATCTGGACATGGCTGTCGGAATTGCTGTGGATTCCAAGTGCCAGTATATGGCCGTCTGTAATGCCGCGGAAACCTTATTGGTGCATAAAGATATCGCTCAGCAATTTTTGCCGAACGTTAAAACTGCCCTGGATACCCATGACATAGAGATCCGGGGATGTAACGAAACCTGTAAGATCATCAATGCCAAGGCGGCCGGTGAAGATGACTGGCGGACGGAATATCTGGCTCCGGTCTTATCCGTCCGAGTCGTGGACAATCTGGAAGCGGCGATTGAGCATATCAATACCTATGGCTCCGGCCATACTGATGCCATCGTGACGAAGGACAAAACCGCTGCAACTCGCTTTATGGATATGGTGGATTCAGCCGATGTCTTCTGGAATTGCAGCACGAGATTCAGTGATGGATACCGTTTCGGACTGGGAGCGGAAGTGGGGATCAGCACCAATAAGATCCACGCCCGCGGCCCGGTGGGAATGGAAGGACTGTTAATTTATAAATATAAACTTATCGGTAATGGGCATATCGTGGCCGAGTATGCAGACGTTGATGGAAAAAAATTTACGCACAAAAAACTGACAAGAGAGTGTGAATTCTAGTGCGAGATTTCAGCCACACCAAACGGATTGTCATTAAGATCGGTACCGCCACCTTGAGCAAAGACGGTAAGGTAGATACTGACTATGTGCATGATATAGTTCGGCAGGTCAGTCAAATGGTTAAGCAGGGTTGTCAACCCGTGATTGTAACCAGCGGGGCAATCGGGATGGGCGCCGGGCAACTTCATCTGTCCGGCCCGATAAAAGATATGAAGATGCGTCAGGCCTGTGCGGCTATCGGACAGCCGTTGTTGATGGCGGAGTATCGAAAAGCTTTTGCCGAATATGGTATCATCTGCGGACAGGTCCTGATGACAGCGGAGGTGTTAAACCATCGAAAGACCTACTTGAACCTTCGTAATGCGATGGAAAAGCTGCTGAATCTCGGCGCTGTTCCTGTGCTCAATGAAAATGACTGTGTCTCCACGGCGGAGATCGGTTCTGCATTTGGAGACAATGATCGGCTCAGTGCCCTGGTGGCAAGCAAAATTGATGCTGACCTGTTAATTATGCTTAGCGATATCGACGCTTTATACGATAAAGACCCGCGAAAACACAACGGAGCTAAGCCGATCAAATTCGTTTTTGAAATCACCAAGGAGATTTTACAGAATGCCGGTTCGCGTGGCAGCACTTATGCCACGGGTGGGATGCGGACCAAGATTCAGGCAGTGAAAATCGCATCCTATGCGGGTTGTCGCATTGTCCTGGCTCATGGTCGGGAATCGAATGTGATTGAACGAATCATGGCTGGCGAAGAGATCGGAACCCTTTTTTTGCCGAAGCGGAAATTGAGTAATCGAGCACGATGGATTCTCAACAATGCTCCTGTCGGCAAGATTGCTATCGATGCCGGGGCGATTGAGGCGTTGCGAAAACGAAAAAGCCTTCTTCCCAGTGGTATCACGGGAGTCGAGGGTAAATTTGCTGTCGGGGCAGTCGTCATGCTCAATGACGTAGCCAAGGCCGTGACCAATCTGGGCAGCGAAGAATTGAAGTCTCTGGCCGGCAAGCACAGCAGCGAAATCCGCCAGGTACTGGGACCGGATCGTAAGGATGTTGTCGCCATTCCTGAAGATATTGTCTTCCTGGACTATTAACAGGCGATTTTGCATTTGACAAGCGGATGGGATTCGGGAATAATCCTGCTTCACTCAACGCCGGAGTGGCGGAATTGGCAGACGCGCGGGATTCAAAATCCCGTCCTGGCGACAGGGTGAGGGTTCGAGTCCCTCCTCCGGCAATTTCCAGTCGTTAATGATAAACCGCGAGCAATACCC
This sequence comes from Sedimentisphaerales bacterium, assembly GCA_016926155.1. Lineage (GTDB taxonomy): Bacteria > Planctomycetota > Phycisphaerae > Sedimentisphaerales > Anaerohalosphaeraceae > JAFGGE01. The sequence continues at coordinate 21,435 of JAFGPC010000124.1, read as the reverse complement.
ATGGGACCAAAGACAACGTCACCCAGCACAAGAGGTAAATCCAAACAAAGGCAGATATGGCAGTTCCTGTTTATCCTGGCAGTGACAGGTATCGCAGGCATGGCATGCGGAGCAAAAGGCGATATGGCCGTCTGGTCACACCTTGCCGATCTGCCCGATCCACTGGGGCTGGGCGGACATTTTGCCGGGATTCACAAAGATGCCTTACTTATCGCCGGCGGCGCGAATTTTGCCGAACCGATCTGGGAGTCAACCAAGTCCTGGCATAATGATGTATATGTGTTTCCGCTATCTCAATCCGAACAGGATACAAATGACTGGATCACAGGTTTGCATTTACCTGTACCCCGGGCTTATGGGGCCTCTGTGTCGACATCAGATGGAATCGTTTGTATTGGGGGAACTGATGGGCAGCGGACCTGTGCCGAAGTCTACTTGCTGCAGTGGGATCCGGAGCAGCAGACGATTCATATTGATCCATTGCCTTCTTTGCCCAAACCCTGTGCTTATACGACGGCGGCGGAGATTGATAAGGTGATCTATGTAGCCGGCGGCACCGAAGGGCTTGGCCTCGAGACAGCAATGCGAAACTTCTGGCGACTTGATTTAACCCTGTACCAAAAGGATCCCTCGTATAATTGGGAGCAACTTTTACCCTGGCCCGGCCCTTCCCGTGCTTACAATATCACGGTCAGTCAACATGATGGACGGCACGAGTGTGTTTATGTCCTCAGTGGTCGTCGAACCAATACGGACAATACTCCAAACGATGCAGTGGACTTCCTGACGGATATGTACGCTTTTACTCCGGTCTTATATGAGCCGGATAAGTATGATCCGGCGACGGAGACATATTCCGGACTATCCAGTCCCTGGCGGCGTTGCAGCGATGTACCTCGATGTGTGATGGCCGGTACTGCTGTTGGTGTCGGTCAAAGCCATATTCTGGTCCTTGGCGGCGCTGATGGGACTCTCTTTTCCAAGGCCGATGAACTCAGAGACGCTCATCCGGGTTTCCCTGCGGAAGCACTGGCATACAATACGATAACAGACACCTGGTTTTCTGCCGGCAAGATTCCTGCCAATCACGTTACCAGCGTGGCAATCCAGCGTGAATCCGGAGCCTCCGGACAGGAAATCCTTATCCCTTCAGGGGAGATTCGTCCCCGAAAGCGGTCTGCGGCTGTTTGGCGGATTACCCCACAAATCGGACAGACACGATTTGGATTCTTGAATTCGCTGATACTATTAGGCTATCTGGCCGTTCTTCTTGCTATAGGATTCTACTTTTCATTTCGCAATAGAAATACCGACGATTATTTTCGAGGAGGCCAGCGCATTCATTGGTTCGTAGCCGGAATGAGCGTTTTTGCGACGATGCTCAGTTCTATAACGTTTCTGGCCATCCCGGCCAAGGCCTACGCGACCAATTGGGAGTTTTTCCTGGTGAATATGATGGCTGTTGTCGTTGCACCGTTTGTCATTGTATTCTTCCTTCCCTTTTTCCGCAGGATCGACGCGACCAGCGCCTATGAGTATCTGGAAAAACGATTCAATCGTGCCTCCCGGTTGTTCGCCGGCGCCTCCTTTCTTCTTTTTCAGATCGGCCGCATGGCGATCGTGATGTATCTGCCGGCCCTGGCCCTGTCTACGATCCTGCCGTTAAGTGAGGTGCAATGTATCCTGATTATGGGCGTGTTAAGTCTGATCTACTGCACCTTGGGGGGCTTGCGGGCGGTCGTGTGGACCGATACAATTCAGACCTTCATCCTTTTGGGCGGAGCGGTCATGAGTCTTATCTTGATCGTGGGACGAATCGAAGGCGGCTTTGCTGCGATTGTTGAAACGGCCGCCGACCATGGCAAATTAAGAATGGTTCGCTGGGACTGGACTACGGCCAGTTTTGCTACGAGCGCCTTATGGGTGGTGGTTCTTGGTGGAATAGCTCAGAGTTTGGTGCCTTATTCTTCAGATATGGCCATTGTCCAGCGTTACATGTCCGTCTCTGACGAGCGTAGAGCCCGCAAGGCGATCTGGACAAACGCCATTACGGTCGTACCCGCCAGTATCTTGTTCTTCGGACTCGGGACAAGCCTGTATGTATTTTATAGAAACCATCCGGAACAGTTGAATCCTTTCCATAAGACGGATGCTATTTTCCCGCTTTTTATTGCTAATGAACTTCCGTCTGGCCTGTCAGGCCTCGTTGTCGCGGGTATTTTTGCCGCTGCCCAGTCGACGGTGTCTACGAGTATGAACAGTTCCTCGACCGCATTCATGACAGATTTTGTTTCCTCCTTTGTGCCCGCTCTTGGCGAACAGGATCGATTGCGTCTGGCACGTCTTGTAACGTTGCTCTTTGGTTCTTTTGGAGTGTCGCTGGCTTTGCTGTTTGCCTATTCGGATATCAAATCACTCTGGGACCAGTTCATGACCATTCTCGGCCTGTTAGGCGGCTCGATGTGCGGGCTGTTTTGCCTGGGAATCTTCACTCGCAGGGCTCATGGAACCGGGGCCATTCTGGGGGCGATTACCGGGACCGTAGTGTTGTATCTTGTCCAACGATTCACAAAAGTCCATTTCCTGCTCTATGCAGTAATTGGAATCGGAGCCTGTTTCATGGCCGGATACGTGCTGAGTCTCTTGATTCCCTCGCGCAACCGGACGAACCGGGAAATGACAATCTATGATCTCCCAAGTTCCTCTTAAGAAAATGTCCTGCGAATGCCTGTGTCCAACTCTCCCAACAACACAGAGACGATATCCCACATTGCTTGCAGCATAGTCATTTCTCGTTTATAATAATGAGGTATATAGCAATGGCTGGGACCGTGTTTATGAATATGAAAATAATGTATCTGTTCGTCATGTTTTTTGCCTATTCCTTGTCGACAGGACATTTTGTTGTATTTGCAGAATTCGAGGTGCTTTCAAAAACGTCTTCGGAAAAAACCCTACTTGTTGTTACTCCGGAGAAGTTTCATGAAGCCCTTACGGATTATGTTCATCACAAGGAACAACAACTTTCCGTACGCATGGAGTATCTTGAGGCGATTTTGAGAGAAAATAACGGAGCCGATGATCCTGAACGGCTTAAGCGATATCTATATGCTCTCTGGAAAGAAAAAACAATTGATTATGTTCTACTTGTTGGTGATGCCGACATCTTTCCCGTTCGTTATATGGTGCTTGATCGTATCACACCGACCGCCTTTGATTATGCGTTTTATCCGAGCGACCTGTACTACGCGGATCTGACGAAAAAAGATGGTTCTTTTGATGACTGGAATGCTCAAAAAGAGTCTTTTCATGTCGCGTATTATGGGGAGGTAAGAGGGGAAAAAAACAAAAAGGATCCTATTAACTTTGATGATATCGACTATATTCCTGAGATCGCCGTCGGTCGCTGGCCGGTCAGCACTATGGAAGAAGTGAAAATTGTGTCAAGTAAAACAATTCGTTACGAAAAAGGGGTATTGAAAGGGAGTAAATCCAACTTGAATCATGTCGCGTTGATCAGTGTGGCCGGATGGGTGGACAGCCGAGAGGTGATGGATAAGATGTCTTTGTGTCTTTCTTCGGATTGGACTGTGTCGAAGCGATATTTTAGCGACGAACAAAAGAAATATGAGACTCCACCGCCAACGGCAAATGAAGTAGTTTCCCTTATGAATGAAGGCGTGAGCGTGATTTGTCATGCCGGCCATGGTAAGGACCTTCTATGGGACAGATCCTTCTCACTGAATGATCTGCAGAAGGTTCATAATAGCGATTGCTTGTCAATCGTGTTTTCGGCAGGTTGCCACACCGCTCGATTTGCCACCTTGCCTCCCTATGAAGCCTATGTCGACATACACGGCACCGAGCATAAGGGCACCGATCACGGACAGGTGTTTAAAGAACCGCCACCTCCGCCGGCGCCTTATCAAAAAGGGACGTATAATCCGCCGAGTATGGGAGAAGGCCTCTTACGGCGCGGTCCCGACGGAGTTGCGGCATACATCGGATGTAACACCGGCAGTCAACCATGCGCATTGACGTTAATGGAAGGATTCATTACAGGATTACAACAGGAACGTCTCGGAGACTGTTGGAACCATGCCCTTGCCTATTATTATATAAAGGAACATTTGGCGAAATTGAAACCTACCTCCGGTTGGTATCCACCCAGCGTTTTCTTTCAGGGAATGAAGTTCATGCTTTTCGGAGATCCATCTCTCCTTCTCCCTGTTAAAGAAAACAGGTAATTTTAATCATTATTTTTAAAGCGATTTAAATTACCCGCCGGTTTTATGGCTGATATCTCTTTTTGGGTAGATTGAGATACATCTCCATGTCCAGAATATGGAGGAGGCAAGGTTTATTTTACATGGAAGTCAATCCCAGTTCTTGGATCTGATCGATCAGATACATAACGGCTGCATAGGTTGCATAACATAGTGCGGCGGTAAATCCAATGACGACGATACTGACGATCACTTTCGTGGCGCAATTGTAACGGGGATGAAACCAGACCATCGGCAGGGCAAAAGGTCCTAATGTCAGTAAACCGATCACAACGGAACTGGTTGCATGATACCATTTTCCTTCGGTCTCCTTCGCTGTCTGAGCAGGCGATTTACAAAAACTGCAGCACTCTGTGTTAGACAGGATTGGCCGGCCGCAATTGGGACATGTTGTTGGGGCTTGAGCCGGAATTTCATCCTGAATTAATGATGTCTGCATCAATGACTCCTGTTCTTGAAGGATATGCCTCTACTAAGATAAACATAATCTTTGCCTCTTTGTCATATCGTCGAATCGTATCCTCCTGATAATCCAATTTTAGAATTTATATCGCAGGAAACGACTCGGGAATTTCCAATTATGACTGCTTGATTCACTTCCTTATGAAGTTATCAAAGGCGTTCATGACAGGCAGGGCGTTTCCATCATCATCGAAGAAGCCGCGACTGCGGAGACCGCCGAAGACAGCCGGTTCCCACCAGAATATACCTATGCCGTGGTTGCCGGGTGTGTTCAATACAATCCGGTTTACTTCCTCCAGGAATTGTCTTTGTCCCTGGGGTGTTTCCGGGAACGGGGCCGGCTTGTTTCTGTATTCAGTCGGTCGCCAATTATAAGCGACCTCCACAAGGATGATATCCTTTTGATATGTGTTTGCCATAAAGGTCATATTTTCACTCAGATCCTCCAGGGAGCCGTGCCACCAGGGATAAAATGATTGTCCTATGACATCATAGTGAATGTTATAAGACGCAATTTTATCGAAGAATCCTTGGGTGGCTTTTCTGTCTCCGCCCTTATCAATGTGAAGCATGATTTTCGGGCAAGGCTTCTTTCCTATACCGGCACGAACTCCTTCGATTCCGGCTTTCAGCAGTTCGGTAAAGTTATTCCAGTGTTCGGGCAGTTTCCCGTCCGGCCAGAGTATGCCCGGAGTGATTTCATTTCCAATCTGAACCATGTCGGGCAGAACGCCGGCATCTCGAAAAGCGGCGATTGTGTCTCTTGTGTATTCCTTGACAGTTTGTACGAGCTGATCGTGTGACATGTCTCGCCATGCTTTCGGAATAATTTGATGGCCGGGGTCGGCCCATGTGTCGGAATAATGGAAATTGAGAAGAAATTTATACCCAAGCTGTTTTGCTTCTTTGGCTGTCGCGATGGTATAGGAGAGGTTGTTGGGCAGGCGAGAGGGCGTGTGAAAGAGGCGAAGTCGGATCCAGTTATATCCATGATCCCGGAAAATCTGCAGACCGGGTTTAGGGATTCCTTTGTCTTTAAAAACAATGCCCCGTTCCTCGGCTTGTTTCAGAAACGACAAGTCGGCACCGATGGCGTAATTGGCTGGCAGAAGTACAGCAGTTGGCTCAGTTTCGCTTGGTAAGGAAAAAAGGAAGGTGCCGAAACCCGGGTGGTCGGCCCCGTGAGCAGCGCCTTCCGGCCGTATTTTTTCACCCACCTGCCGGGTGTACGGCATATCCAGGCCTCTTCGCTTGTGGTAGTGATTCCATGACATCTCCCAGATCGGGCGAAATCGTTCGTCACGAGGGGAGATTTTCGTATGGTGATATTTACCGGTCGTGTCAACATGGTGCACAAAAGGCACTTCGTATCCGAGGTTGTATTTGGCGGTATATTCGAATCCTTTGAATAATCGGTTATCGGCTACGCTAAACAGGTCGAGGTCCTGGTTCCAGGCGATCTGGCAGGCTTCGGCCAGATGAGCAAGCCCCAATTGGGTATGCTGCTGGTCGCGGCCGCTTTCCTGACATTGTCCGGTTTCGTTAATGATATAGTGTGTAATGGAACCGTTCCCCGAGCCGGTGTAATAATAATTAACCGCCCGTTGAAAAATATCCCGATCATTGCAAAAAACACCGATAGCCATCATCGTCTTGATACATGCCGTGTCCCAGTTTCCGTTGGCGAACGTGGCAAAGTTCTTGATCGTCGGGTAGATCACATTCTTGAACATCCGTTCACAGCGGCGCGAATCGGCCTCGGTCCAGCGGTCATGGGTATAACGGAGAATCTCGGCGGCATTGATCATTTTGAATGGACCCAATCCGGCCATCAGGATGGCATCCTTGCCACTAACCGTTTGGAGCATAGATGCCCATGCATTGACGATCCTACTTGATTTTTCTGCATATGAGGTATTACCGGTGATATACCACATGACAGCGCACTGATAGGCGGCATTGGCATCCTGGTCAAAGTGGGCGAAATGAACATTGGGTTTTCGACCGATCTCTTCGAACGGACCCCGAAGTTGATAATCAGACTGAGACTGCGGATGCGTCTTGAGTTTTTCATATCCGCTTTTCCATGGCTCTCGTTCTTGCTGTATCATGATTTTCATGCGATCCAGATCGGTTTGTACGTGTAAAATTCCCGGATGTACGAAACCTTTTTGAAAAGAAGGAGATTCTTGCAGCGTTTGCCCGACAATAATGGATTTCTCCGCAAATACTGTTTGTTCTGTAATGAGAAGAAGGAAAGACAATCCATAACACCAAAAGGATAGTGAAAAAGCTCTTACACTTTGTATGTGTTCGGGACATTTTCGTTGCATATATCGTAAGCTCATGCGTTTTTCCTCGACAGAGATCTGTCATTTAAAAGTAAAACTTATATATCATAGCGATTTATAATACGATAACTCTGTTCGAACAATCCCGTCAGTCGTATTTCCCTTATACCCCAACCTGTAGTATGGTATCAAATGATACGAATCTTGCTATTGGTAAATAAATAGTGAGATTCTTTCTTGGATATATATGTTTGGTCGAAAATGAGGCAACTATGGTGTTTCCAATTGGATAGTGTCTTGCAAAGCGACATCAGATCAAGGATAATTGTGTCGGTATAATGTTGTTTAAATGCCTTGGAGATGAAGCCTCTTAGAAGTGCACTTGGCCACAGGCTGGAGAGACGAACAGAAAGAGTACCAATCCGATGAGATCGCAATCAATTGGCGGACAGCGATGGTTTGTGTCCTTGCTGGCTTTACGAGCCACATTTCTAGTGGATTTTTTAATCAAAAGATAGTAACAGACAAATCGCATGCAGGAGAAGGTATAAAATGGTTGGCAAACAGCACAAGAGGAAAAGAATGTGGCTACGGATAAGCATTTTATTCCTTGTTGTATTTTTGGTTTATTGTATTCAGTCTAAAGCCTCAGAGCAGGTTATATCGGATCGAGTTGTTGTCCTGACTTTTGATGATGCCTTGGCGAGCCATGCCACGTTTGTCGCACCTCTGTTGAAACAATATGGATTCGGAGCGACATTTTTCATTTGTGAATTTCCGCCGGACTTTGCTACAGACAAGACCAAATATATGACCTGGCAACAGATTCGATTATTGCATGATATGGGCTTTGAAATTGCCAATCATACACGAACACATACTCATGTAAACCGAATGCGCCGGCCTCAATTGATCGAGGAACTGGAGTATATTGAAAACCGATGCCGGGAATACTCGATTTCCCAGCCGGCAAGTTTCGCATATCCCGCCTATGATACACATCCCATGGCCCTGGAAGTCCTGCGTGAAAAAGGATATCGGTTTGCCCGGATTGGTGGCAGCCGACCATATGAACCAAGTAAGGATGATCCGTTATTGATCCCCAGTTTCAGCACGACAGGCACAGATAAGAATCGCGTGCTCACTGCAATCCAACAGGCTGCCCCCGGTCGCATCGTTGTGTTAACAATTCACGGCGTTCCTGATATGGCGCACCCTCATGTAAATACTCCGCCCGAATTATTCCGGGAATATGTGCAATTCCTGCATGATAATCAGTATACCGTGATAGCGATGCGTGATTTGGAAAAATATCTCCCCCCCAAAAAGCAGGATACCAAAACGCTTATTTTGAAAGGAAAAAAAGCGGATAAACCTTTGTTTCGCGATCCGGTATACGATGGTGCAGCCGATCCGGTGCTTTGTTGGAATACAAAGGAGAAAAAATGGTTCATGTTTTATACGAATCGACGTGCCAATGTGCCGGACACACCGGGAGTAACCTGGGTGCATGGAACACCGATCGGAATTGCCGAATCCTCCGACGGCGGCGCTACCTGGACATATCGAGGTACGGCGGAAATTGACTATGGGCAGGGGGAGTATTCATATTGGGCGCCGGAAGTGATCGAACACGAAGGTACATATCATATGTATCTGACCTTTGTCCCGGGCATTTTCAAGGACTGGTCTCATCCGCGAAGCATAATCCATCTGACCAGCAAAGACCTGATGAAGTGGACATACCAGTCCACGCTGAAGCTCTCTTCCGATCGAAGTATTGATGCCTGTGTGCTGCGGTTGTCGGACGGCACGTGGCGCATGTGGTATAACAACGAGCCGGATCGAAAGTCTATCTATTATGCGGACAGTCCCGACCTGTATACTTGGACAGACCGGGGCAAGGCCATCGGTGAGCGTCCGGGAGAAGGTCCCAAGGTATTCCACTGGAAAAACCGGTATTGGATGGTGGTTGACGTCTGGAACGGTTTGGGGGTTTATCACTCGGAAGATTGCCTGAAATGGACGCGGCAAAAAACAAATCTTCTGGAAAAACCGGGAACCGGATCCGGCGATCAGGTTAAAGGCGGGCATCCGGATGTGGTTATCAGTGAAGATCGTGCCTACCTGTTCTATTTTACCCATCCAGGACGTACAGGTGTTCCATCCGATGATCCGTATCACGAACGACGGAGCCTGATCCAGGTTGTCGAGATCGAGTATAAGGATGGTGAATTGACGTGTGAACGGGATAAACCGACTTATATCCAATTATTGCCACCGAATGAGAAATAAGGGAAACGTTTTTTTTGCTGTAAAGTAAAAGTTCGATCTCAGAGAGGTTTCAAAGAATGAAGATACAAAAGTGGAATCTCTTCATTTTAGTGTTTTTTGTTTTGGGAGGCTGTCACCGGGGAGAATTTGACACCACAATCAAAGCCGAGAGCCTCAGTCATGCGATAGATCGAGAGACATTGATTAAACGGCATAACGTCACACTGCATCAGCCCGATCCCTTGACGCCGTTGAGTGTGGGTAATGGGGAATTTGCCTTTACAGCCGATATCACCGGGCTTCAAACTTTCCCGGAATTTCACGAACAAGGAATGCCGCTGGGCACGCAGTCTCAATGGGGCTGGCACAGCATGCCGAATCCGGAGGATTTTAAACTACAGGATGTATTGAGTGAATATGAAGTCGCTGGACGGAGTGTACCGTATGCTTCGGATGGAAGTTTTTCCGGTGGATATTCACCGACCGGAAACTGGTTGCGCTCCAATCCGCATCGACTGCATCTCGGCCGGATCGGCCTTCAATTGAAATCATCGGATGATTCATCAGTTGGCATCGACGACCTTAAAAATACGGAACAAACTTTGGATTTGTGGACCGGTCTTCTCAGCAGCCGATTTGAATTTGAAGACGAGCCTGTTACCGTTCAGACAGTCTGCCATCCTGAGCAGGATTTGCTTGCGATTCGAATCGAATCGCCGCTACTTTCGGAGAATCGGCTGGCTATAGCACTGGCTTTGCCCTACGGCAGTATGGAATGGAGAAATGCAGCGGACTGGCAAAGCCCACAGAATCACAAGACAATGGTTCAAGCAATTGATCAAGGTGCTGTCCTGAAAAGGATTCTTGATTCGGATCATTATTATCTCCGTGTTGCCTGGTCTAAAGGGGTCGCAATTCGATCTATTTCCGAGCACAAGTATGAATTCTGTGCACCAGGAAAACAATCCATGGACGTACGATTTACCTTTTCTCCAAAACCACTCAGTAAAGATCTTGAGAACTTTGACAAAATCCGGAATTTGGCAGCCCGGCACTGGCATCGGTTCTGGACCACCGGAGGTGCCATTGATTTTTCTCAATGCACGGACCCCCGGGCCTCGGAATTGGAACGTCGTATCGTACTTTCACAATACCTAACGGCGATTCAGTGTGCCGGATCCTCCCCACCCCAGGAGACTGGGCTGGTATGTAACAGTTGGTATGGCAAGTTTCATCTGGAGATGCACTGGTGGCATGCCGTACATTTCGCCCTGTGGGATCGTCTGGAATTATTGGAACGCAGCTTACCATGGTATGAGTCCGTTCTTTCGAAGGCAAAAGGGACGGCACAAATGCAAGGCTATCAGGGTGCCCGCTGGCCGAAAATGGTCAGCCGTGACGGCCGTGAAAGCCCCAGCCGGGTGGGAGTTTTTCTGATCTGGCAGCAACCCCACCCCATTTATTATGCAGAACTGTGCTACAGAGTCCATAGGGACAAGAAGACATTGGAGAGATACCGTTCACTCGTTTTTGAAACCGCCGCATTCATGGCGTCTTATCCGACATGGGATGAACAGGGAAAGCGATACGTACTGGGGCCGGCTTTAATCCCGGCTCAGGAGAGCTACGGATCGACACGATCGACCAATCTGAATCCAACCTTCGAATTGGCCTATTGGCACTGGGCCCTGGAGACGGCGCAGCAATGGCGACTGCGGCTTGGTTTGGAACGAAATCCCGACTGGGATCAAGTCATCCAAAAACTTTCAAAGCCTACGATAAAAGACGGCGTCTATACGGGTATTGAGACCGAACCGTTTACCATTTATCGGGATCATCCTTCCATGGTGGCCGCCTATGGCTTTGTTCCTCCAACCCCTTTGATTGATCCAGTGATCATGAAACGAACCATGGACCATGTGCTTTCCAAGTGGGACTGGCCCAGCACATGGGGATGGGATTATCCGATGCTGGCTATGACGGCAGCTCGCCTGGGCGAACCGGAAAAAGCGGTCGATGTCCTGTTCATCGAATCGCCTAAAAACCGCTATCTGGCCAATGGGCATAATTATCAATCCTCCCGTCTGCCCCTCTATCTGCCTGGAAACGGGGGTTTACTCACTGCTGTAGCCATGATGGCGGCCGGCTGGGATGGGGGGCCGGATCGTCCGGCACCGGGCTTTCCCGACAACGGAAAATGGAACGTGCAATGGGAAGACCTGCGACCGATGCCATAAACGCATGATAATACCAAAAAAGCGACTATTACTTGAAGTACAATGAAACTGAAAGTCATTCTTATAATCTGGATTTTTACTTCTTCCTTTTCCGGGGCAGAAACTCCGGAACAGGCCGTGTATAACGCTCCCGGGGAATCTGCTAAAGGTTTTATCCGTCTTTCTAATGATCAAAAAGACTTCCTTATTCAGAATGACGATCGTTCATTTGTTCCATGGGGTTTTAATTATGATCATGACGAGCACGGACGATTGCTGGAGGATTACTGGGAGACGGAATGGAATAAAGTGGAAGAAGACTTTCGAGAAATGAAAGAACTGGGCGCCAACGTAGTGCGTATCCATCTCCAGCTTGGTAAATTCATGCGGAAACCAGATCAACTGAAAGAAGCGGCATTCCAACAACTCGGACGTCTTCTCCAAATGGCCCAGGATCTGGGCCTGTATCTCAATATCACGGGGCTGGGATGTTATCATAAAAAGGAGGTTCCACCCTGGTATGATGCTCTTTCGGAGCAGAACCGCTGGGAAGTGCAGTCCCGGTTCTGGGAAAAAGTGGCCAAAACGTGTGCGACAAGTCCTGCGGTTTTCTGTTACGATTTGATGAATGAGCCTGTTCTGCCGGGAGCGAATGCGAAAGAAACCGAATGGCTCTTAGGGGAGTTTGGAGGCAAACATTTCGTTCAGCGGATCAGTCTTGAACTGAAGGGGCGAATCCAAAAGCAGGTTGCCAAGGCCTGGGTAGACCGCCTTGTATCCGCGATCCGAAGATACGACCGGCGCCATCTGATCACAGTGGGCGTTATTCCCTGGGTACACGTGTTTCCCAAGGCCACCCCTTTGTTCTATTCTCCGGAAGTCAGTGAAAATCTGGACTTTGTCAGTGTCCATTTCTATCCGAATGCAGGTGAAATCGATAAAGCCCTTACCGCCTTGAAGGTATATGATATTGGAAAGCCGTTGGTGGTTGAGGAGATGTTTCCGTTGAAGTGTTCCACATCCGAGTTGAAAACATTTGTGGAACAATCTCAATCGTTTACCGATGGATGGATCAGCTTCTATTGGGGCAAGACTCCCGCAGAGTGTAAGCAATCGGGACAACTGGCCGATGCGCTTCTATATAACTGGCTGGAAAGTTTTACACAGAAAGCCTCTCGGATCAAGTCAGGCCGAATCGGATCAGATTAGTAGATTGTATGACTTTGGATCATGTGATAAGAATGGACCGAAGATTTATTTTTTTATGCAGGAGAGATATCAAAGTGTTCTATCAACATATTAAATCCACATTCTTTTTTGTGTTATTTACTGGTACGGGCGTACTGTTTGCGCAGGAGCCCACCTATGCCGAACGGCTGGGTTGGCCGACCGGGTCCAAAGTGGTTCTCTTTCACGTCGATGATGTAGGAATGTCATACAGTTCCAACCGGGGAGCAATCCGAGCCATTGAGGAGGGTATGGCCACCTCAATGAGCGTCATGATGCCGTGTCCCTGGGTGTCACAGTTCCGGGATTATTATAAAAATCATTCTGATATTGATGTCGGCGTACATTTGACACTGAATGCAGAATGGAAAAACTATCGCTGGGGGCCGGTGGCGGGACAATCTATTGTACCCGGCTTGGTTGATCCGGAGGGCTATCTTTGGCGAAAGGTTAAGGATACTCTGTTTCATACCAGTGCCGATGAGTTCGAAGCAGAGATTCGTGCTCAAGTTGATAAGGCGATGGCCATGGGCATCGTTCCCAGCCATTTAGACAGTCATATGGGGACCTGTTTTTTGCCGGGATTTATCGATCGTTATGTCAAGGTGGGAATCGAGAAAAACATTCCGGTCCTGATCTTTGACGGCCACATGCAGCATATCGGTGCCGAGGCGGGGGCGTTTAGACCGCTTCTTCATACACTTGCCCAACAAGTGTGGGATGCGAACTTGCCGGTAATTGATGATCTGGTTACCAGTCCGACGGATGCCAAAGAATACCCGCAGCGAAAAGAGCAGTTACTCCGTCTTCTGGAGAAAATGAAGCCCGGAATCACCCAGATCATTGTGCATTGTACGGATCCAACCGAAGCCTTTTCGCAGATTTCCGGCTCTGGAGACAAGCGGAAGGCGGAACTGCAGCTTATGATCGATCCGGATGTCAAAACGTTCATCCAGGATAAGGGAATCATTCCGACGACCTGGCGTGAATTAAAGCAGCGACGGCAAAAAAGCCTCCGTTAAATCTATTCTGATATAGATACAGAGGCACTTTTTCGTACCCGGAAAAGGGGCTTGAGAAATCTGTCGGAAATCGGGATAATGGTACCAATGTAGTGCGTGGATCATTTTGTTCCCGATAGGATCGATAGAAGTGCAAAACCGGCAAATCGGCATTAAAAAAGAACACAAACCCTTTACGGAGGAGTTCAATAATGACGCATACTACCTCACGTCGCGTTTTTCTCAGGAATACAGGAATAATCACCGGATCGGCTTTGTGCGCCGGTTTGTCTCCTGCAGTCTATGCGGCTGATCGGAACACGATACAGGTGGCCCTGGTCGGTTGTGGTGGCCGCGGTACCGGAGCGGCATCTCAGGCTCTCTCGGTCAAGAATGGACCTACAAAACTCGTGGCCATGGCGGATGTCTTTGAGAATCGATTGAGGCGTAGTTACAAGGGGCTCAAAGAACAACGTGAGAAACAGGTTGATGTCCCGGAGGATCGTCGTTTTATCGGCTTTGATGGGTACAGGAAGGCGATGGATTGTTTGAATCCGGGCGATGTAGTGATTCTGGCAACTCCACCGGCATTTCGATGGGTTCATTTTAGTTACGCGATCCAGAAGGGTATTCACGTATTCATGGAAAAACCCGTCACCGTCGATGGCCCCACCACCCGTCGCATGCTTAAACTGGCCAAAGAATCGAGCAAGAAGAATCTCAAGGTCGGCGTAGGATTGATGGTTCGACACTGCCGCGGACGCCGGGAATTGCTGGATCGTATCCGTAATGGAGAAATTGGCGAACTCGTCACCCTGCGGGGTTATCGGATGAGTGGGCGTTCGGCAACGGCCGGACCCAGGCCGGACAGGATCAGTGAACTTCTCTATCAGATTGCTCGTTTCCATGCCTTTCTCTGGGCCAGTGGCGGATGCTATAGCGACTATTATATTCATCAGATCGACGAATGTTCCTGGATGAAAGGCGCCTGGCCGGTGGAAGCCCAGGCCACCGGTGGGCGGCATACCCGCGGAGATTCGCTCGATCAGAATTTCGATAATTATTCCATCGAGTATACCTATCCTGATGGGACCAAGCTGTTCTATTACGGTCGGAACATGACCGGATGTTATTCTTCCTTCTCCAGCTATGCTCACGGTACCAAGGGTTCGGCAGTGATCTCCACCTCCGGCCATTCGCCGGGCAGAGTCCGGACCTACAAAGGGCACAACATGACCGATACAAATCTGATCTGGAAATACCCTCAACCTGAGCGAAGTCCCTATCAACTGGAATGGGACGACTTGATCGATGCGATCCGAAATGACACACCATACAATGAAGTCGAGCGGGGCGCTATCGCCAGCATGGTTGCCTCGATGGGACGCATGGCTGCCCACACGGGTCAGGTAATAACCTATGAACAGATGCTCAATTGTGAGCATGAGTTTGCCCCGGATGTGGACAAACTTACGATGGATTCTCCGGCGCCTTTGCTGCTTGGGACCGATGGAAAATATCCGGTTCCCCAGCCGGGTATTCTGACAAATCGGGAATATTGATTTCTGTACCAAAGAGTTGCAATCTGGAAAGAAGGTCAAACGTCCAGAAAGGAGATGGTATGAAACGCGACGGACATAAAAAAAACCAACAGACCACCCGGCGTGACTTTTTAAAAGCCACGACGATTACTACCGGGGCGGCCGTAGCGGCTTCCTTGAAACTCCATCGGAGTGTATATGCCGCCGGCAGCGCTCGGATCCGTGTAGGCATGATCGGCTGCGGCGGGCGCAATACCGGCGCGGCAGCGCAGGCTCTGACCGCCGATCCGGGTGCTCGACTGGTTGCCATGTGTGATATTTTCATGGAACGCATCAAGGCTCAGCGGAATAATCTGAAAACGCAGAAGGGCGACCAGGTTGCTGTGGACGATGCGCATTGTTTTGAGGGATTTGATGGATATAAACATGTGATCGATGCCAGTGATATGGTGGTCATTGCCAATGCAGCAAAGTTTCATCCACTTCATGCGATGACGGCAATACAAGCGGGTAAGCATGTTTTTGTCGAAAAACCGCACGGGATTGATCCTGCCGGGATCAAGCTCATGCGGCAGGCCATTGAGCTGGCCAAACAGAAAAAGCTATGCCTCGTGTCCGGCTTGCAGAGCCGTTATCATGACGGCTATGCCGAGACGGTCAAGCGAATTCATGACGGTGCGATTGGCGATGTCATAGCAGTGGAGGAAAATTTCCTCCGCGCCCCTTATGTTATCATCGACCGCCAGCCGGGACTGACGGAGCTACAGTGGCAGTGCAGCACGCAGTACCACTTCCGCTGGCTCAGCGGGGACGACGTACCCCAGTCTCTGGTGCATAACCTTGACCGTACGAGTTGGGTAATGCACAATCAGGTCCCGGATAAATGTCATGGTCTGGGAGGGCGATCTTCGATGACCGAGCCGATTTACGGTGATGTATTCGATCATCACTCGGTTATCTACGAATATGCCAATGGAGTGCGAGTGTACGCCTTCTGCCGCACGACTGATGGTTGTTATAATGATTCCTCCAGCGTAGTGCTGGGCAGCAAGGGAAAAGCGGATGTTACCCGGAGCCGTATCTGGGGCGAGACAAACTGGCGATGGACCGGGCAATGCAATCCTTACCAGAAAGAGCATGATGTTCTTTTTGCTGCCATTCGTTCGGGTAATCCGGTCAATAATGGGGACTATATGGCCAACAGTACGATGATTACAATCATGGGCCAGCTTTCCTGTTATACGGGCAAGGAGGTTACCTGGGAAAAGATCAATCAATCCGAGTTCTATTACCCGCCCAAGCCCGAAGAATGTCATGATGATATGGATCCTCCCAGCAAGCTGGCTGAAAATGGAAGCTATCCGGTGCCTCGGCCGGGCTTTACGGACATGGCCTGATGGTCGTAATAGGTATGTGTTGTTAAATAAATATTGATTGAGGAGATGATACGTGAATTGGAATCGAACATGGATTTGTATTTTCCTGATCAGTCTGCTTTTCGGATTTCCCACCAAAGGTGTAGCGGATCAGGATTCGCCGGCAAGGAAATTTACTGAGACAATCACTAATAAAAGCGGCGACAAGCTCAGTTTTGAGATGGCTCTTATTCCCGGTGGAACCTTTCAGATGGGAAGCCCGGATAATGAAACAGGGCGAAAAAAGGATGAAGGACCACAGCACGAGGTACAGCTTAAACCGTTCTATCTCTGTACAACTGAGACGACCCTGGAGCTTTTCCTGACCTATTACGAAGAAACCGCAACTGCCAAAAAAGACTTTTTTGAACTGGAGCAGGCCCAGGAAAAAAAGCCGGATGATGTGGATGCGGTAACCGGACCGACGCCCGTCTATGGCGACATGACTATGGGCTATGATAAAAAGCATCCGGCAATGGGAATGACCTGGCACAATGCTATGACTTTTTGTAAATGGCTTTCTCGGAAGACCGGTAAAAAATATCGTCTTCCAACCGAAGCGGAATGGGAATTTGCCTGTCGCGGAGGCACTGGAAATGTCTATGGTGGGGTTGGAAATGATCCAAAGCTACTAGTTGAATTCTCATGGTACAAGGCCAATTCAGGGATCGAACTGCATGCCGTTGCAGGAAAAAAGCCCAACGCCTATGGCCTGTATGATATGCAGGGAAATGTTTGGGAGTGGGTGTTTGATTGGTACAGTCCCACAGGCTATCAAAAGAATTCTCAGGCAAAACCTTGCGTCAATCCTACCGGACCGGAGGAAGGAAAGATTCATGTTGCTCGTGGAGGCGGTTATGGCAGTGATATAGACCGATTACGCTGTGCGGCACGGGGTTATCGGGAGAAATGGTGGGATCAGAATGATCCGCAGATTCCCAAGAGCAAGTGGTGGCTCCCACAGATGGATTTTATCGGTTTCCGTGTCGCGTGTGAGCCCGGAACAACGGCTGTAACAACCCAGAGGTCTGCCAACCCTGTCTTTATAGCCGATGATGACGGCGGTTACACATTTAATACGGGGATTCTGCGAGGTACACTTCGGAAGGATGGCAAATCCCGCGGCTTTACCATGGAACATATTCCATCCGGTCTACGTCTGGATGGCGGGGCGGGCATCCTGGGTTACTATCGCATTTTTACAGCCAACAAGAGGTACGGCTCAGCAGGCTGGGACTGGCCCAGCGAGTCCAAATTAATGCCGGACGGTTCAGTACAGGCCTTTTGGCCCCATACACCGGATCGTCCATTTGAGATTATATCCAATTATCGATGGAAGAGTGCTTCCATACTGGATGTGGAAACGATCGTCAAAGCCGTTCAATATCTGGACGATTTTGAGGTGTTTCTAGCGTCCTATTTCAATCAGAACTTCCCTTCCTCCTATGTCGCTGTCGCCGATCTTCCGAACAAACCGGGCAATGCCGGCTTTCTACAGGCTGCCCAATCTTTCGGTGATTGGCAGATGTTTCCGCGAAATCCGGAGGTAGTCGCGATGATTCAGGATGGCCGATGGGATATTCCGCCCAATCCGGTGCAGTGGGCCGTCATGCCGGCTTTAAAAGCCCCACTTGTCTTTCGTCGCAATGATAAACCCGGTCCGGTCGTGGTTCTGATGGCCCCGCCCCGGGATTGTTTTGCTGTAGCGACTCCCTGTGCCGGCGAGTCGCATTATTCATTGTATTTATCCCTGTTCGGACGGGATATCCAAGCCGGGCAAACCAAAAGGGCACATACGTGTTTGGTCGTAACGAATGCAACCTCTGATCGGCAGATCGTAGAATTGTATCAGGAATACAGGAAAGAAATGCAGTCGGAATCTTCCGAAAATGTCGGATAACTGAATAATGCATCGGTTGCAATGAACCTACAGGGAAGAATAATCCTTTTGGGAAGGACGAAAGATGAAACGATTCAACTTCCAACATAAAAACCGTGTCCCGGCAGCAATGAAAAACAGCACACGCCGCCATTTCTTGTCCAACGGCGGGATTCTGGCCGGTTCCATTTTGACCGGGATCAATCTGGGCGGGGTACATGCCGCCGAGGACAATACAATCCGGTTGGCCCTGGTTGGTTGTGGCGGACGTGGCAGCGGCGCGGCTGCCAATGCCTTGTCTTCATCCACCGGTCCTACACGTCTTGTCGCTATGGCCGACCTTTTCGAGGATCGTATGACTCGTTCTTATAAGGCCCTCAGCGAACAGTTTGGTGACCAGGTTAATGTGCCCTCGGACCGCCGTTTTATTGGATTTGACGCCTACCGTAAAGCGGTTGATGTGGTCGGACCTGGCGGTATTATGATCCAGGCGACACATTCGGTCTTTCGCCCGGTACATGTTGCTTACGCTGTCGAACAGGGTGTCAATGTCTTCATGGAAAAATCCTTTGCGCCGGATCCCGCGGGAACCCGTCGCATCCTCGAGATCGCCGACCAGGCCAAATATAAAAATCTTAAGATTGGCTGCGGTCTGATGTGCCGTCATTCCTCCGCGCGACAGGCCATGATCGAAAAAATCCGCGAAGGAGCCCTGGGGCAGATTGTGCTGGTTCGGGCTTATCGTATGGATAGCGGTATCCGCCTGGAACCGTTCCCCGGCAACCAGAGTGAGTTGCTCTGGCAGATCCGAAGGCCCTATGCCTTCCTCTGGGTAAGCAGCGCCCAGTTTATCGAGTATATGATTCACCAGATCGATGAATGCTGCTGGATCAAGGATGCCTGGCCTGTGTCCGCTCATGGCCTGGGCGGGCGAGAGCCGCGCAGCAAGGATTGTGCTCAGAATATGCATACCTATTGTGTCGAGTTTACCTATCCCGATGGTACCAAGGCGCAGATCAATGGCCGGGCGATGCCAAACACCTATGGCGACTTCTCTACCTTCGTTCACGGAACCAGCACCGCAGGTCAATTCTCGGGCAATGTACATGCCCCAACTGTGTCCATCTTCAAGGACCAGCGATGTGACAAGGATAACATTTCCTGGCGGCCGGACCGCGAACGGGTCAGCCCCTATCAGGTCGAATGGGATGTTCTGCTGGATGCCGTCCGCAAGGATAAACCCCATAACGAAGCGCATCGGGCTGCCTATACCAACTTTGCCTCCATCATGGCCCGGGCTGCCGTTCACGAACAGCGTGTCATTACATGGGACGAGGTGACCGGCTCCAATTTCTCGTTCTTTACAGGCGCTGCCGACCTGACCACCGAAAATCCTGCTCCGGTACAGGCGGATGCCGACGGACGCTATCCGGTACCTATTCCCGGATCCTGGAAAGAAATTTAATCAAAAGTGTGTCTAGATGCGGAGGGTTGAGCTATGCAGCCTAAAGTGCGTAAATCGTTTGTATCATTATGCGGGATACTTTTCTTAATGGCGACATTTGTAGCCGTCCCATCCTTTGCACAGAATGCTTGGGTGGTCTATGAGGGACGCAGGGGACCTGGACTGGGCAAGCATATCGTACTGATCAGCGGTGACGAGGAATATCGCTCGGAAGAAGCACTGACCCAGCTTGGTCGCATCCTGGCGCGTCGTCACGGATTTCGCTGTACGGTTTTGTTTGCCGTCGATCCCAAGACAGGTACCATCAATCCTAACGTCACAACGAATATTCCCGGCCTTGAAGCCCTTGATTCGGCGGATCTGATGCTGATCTTTACACGGTTTCGTGCCCTGCCTGATGAGCAGATGCGGCATATCGATGACTTTCTCAAGAGCGGCAAGCCCGTTCTTGGCATCCGCACGGCCACACATGCCTTTATGTTCCCCGGCGATAATTCATGGGCCCATTATGGCAATGGGTACGGCGGTGAAAAGAAAGAATGGACCGACGGTTTCGGGCGGCTGGTGCTTGGTGAAAAATGGATCAATCATCATGGCAGTCACAGGCATGAAAGCACGCGCGGGATCATTGCTCCCGATGCGACGAACCATCCGATTTCCAGAGGAATAAATGATGGAGATATCTGGGGACCGACTGATGTGTATGGGGTTCGTCTGCCGTTGCCCGGCGACAGCAAGCCGGTCATTCTGGGACAGGTTGTGGCTCGCAAAGGGCAATACGATGCAGCCGATCTCTACTATGGAATGCGGCCCGACGACGGCCCTCCAGTCGAGGCCAAGAACAATCCGATGATGCCCATTGCTTGGACAAAGACCTACCAGGCGCCTGGCGGAAAACAGGGTCGGGCGTTTGCTTCGACGATTGGCGCGGCGACCGATCTGGTCTCGGAGGGGACGCGCCGACTGCTCATCAACGGAGTCTACTGGTGCATGGGAATGGAAGATCAGATTCCGCAGGAAGGAACCAATGTCGAACTGATCGGCCGATACGAACCAACGGCCTATGGTAGCCATACCAATGAGTATTGGCTGGAAAAGGGTGTCAAACCCGCTGATCTTCAAATGCGAAGACGCTCCGGACGAAGACCGACCAATTAAAATAAGCTGTTTCGGAAATCCTTAGTCAATGGGATACCTCTCTCAGAGAGTTTTTATACATTTGAGAAACTGGTTTATAGAGTAAAGATCAAAGGTCTGCAAGAGACTGATCAGCCTTTTTTTGGAGGCTTTTACCTAATACCTGCAGGATCGCCAGGGTGTCCGGGTCCTCGGCGATCCGTTTTCCGAAGGCGGACATGGCCGTAAAGTATTGTCGGGC
>JAFGPC010000123.1 GCA_016926155.1 Sedimentisphaerales bacterium | reverse complement strand
CGAGACCTACACCGGCTGGGCGTTCGGATTCGGGATCGAGCGGCTGGCGATGCGGAAGTACGGGATCACGGATATCCGGCTGCTGTTTGAGAACGATCTGCGGTTTCTGCGACAGTTTTGATCGACTGGGCGGGAATCGATCCGGCTTTTTTAGCCTGAATGGATTTTTACGCGATGCTTTTGGGAGGGATCGTTGAGGGTCCGTCATGCCAAAGCGAAAAATCGATTCCGCTGTTCTGCTTGCCATTGCTTTGATCGTCTGTTCTCTGATTGCCCTGGGTTTGTTTCTTGTTATTCGATATGTCCAGGCTAATCTGATTATCCCAATCACCATCCAATGAATTGTTCGAGCCCGCGGATCGGATAGTTCAGAAAAAGCCACGAATCGACGGAACTCATCGAAGTTCGAGGGTATAGAGAGACACGGAAGCAAGACCACGAATTCACGCAGGCATCGCCCGGTTTCTGATTATTGTGCCGGTTTAATAAGCTGAACTTTTGTCATCTTCATCGGCATGGTGAATTTCATATTTCCTTTGGCGCTGCTCGAAGAACTGCTGTAATCCCATTCATAGGAACTTTCTCCGGTGCAAGAGAGCACAAGTACCGTTTTGCCCGTTTTCGATCCATCCGGCCAGACGGCCTCGAACATGTGTGCGCCTACGGGGAGAAAAAAAGGATCGTCCGACAATGTAACCTCTCCTCCATCGACCAGAATAACGGCATCGTCAGGCTGAATGTCAAATTCAAGCACACCAAGATGGCTGTATGAAGCCGCGACTCTTTCGGCCTCCCGGATATTATCCTCGAGCACCTTTTGAAATTCGCGTCTGGCGTGGGCCTGCTGTCCGATCCCGCAAATATCGCATCCGATACAGCCAATACATACAAACCCGACAATCAAAGTGAATAAAACGCTGCCTTTGAATCGGTATCCTCCATACAACATGGCATCCATCGCCTTCTCCTTTCACCTGCCAGATACCCCAATCATCCTGCCATATGAACCATGAAGCGACACATAAACTATACCCGATTATGTGACATTTTGCACAGGAAAAATCATTCCCGCATAGGCATGGCCCACAATACCCGGTTACCCAGTGGCGGAAAAGGCCTTATGAAACGTCACGACGCCACGAGCCTTGTTCTCGCCCAACGTCAGAGCAAGAACGTACTCCTGCGGAACTCCCTCATGCGTCAATTCCGGCCCGCTTCTAAAGCCAAACTGTTCATAGTAATGCGGATCGCCCACAAGAACACAGCCCCTGGCGCCCAGGGCCTTCAGTCTGGACAAACCCTTCCGCATGAGGGCTTTTCCGATACCCTGTTTCTGGTATTCGGGCAGCACGGAGATAGGGCCAAGACCATACCAGTCCGGGCTTCCGTCGGAGATAGTTACCGGCGAGAAGGCTATATGGCCCACGACGTTTCCGTCCATCTCAGCAACCAGGGAAATCGTAAGGGCGCCGGCCGCCCGCAATGCATGGATGATATGTTGTTCTGTGTGGTTACTGATCGCAAGAGTGGCAAAAGCGGCTTTGGTGATCTCAAAGATCGCTACAAAATCCGATTCCACTTCGTCACGAATGATCATATTGGTCTCCAATTTTCCCGATCTTCATTTCTATTTACACTTACGAGTCATTGAATTTCATCTAGTATATGTAGAATTCTCTCGCCCAATGAATTTCCATAGTACTGACGCAACTCATCGCAATTAAAAATATATTCTTCCTGTTCTAAATCCACGGCGTCAATCAAATATACTTTTGTAAATATTTCAACCTGTTTGCGATCTTCACCTTCAAACTCATTGATCTTCGATTGGAGAAGTTCCATCCGTTTTCTAAATTTATCGTACAGGCGATACTCGCCACTTTTTGGCATAATAATCGTCGACAAATTACAGTTGTATCGAAATGAAACTTCCTTCAACTCGGCTTCCGCAAAGGAAACATTCTGCATTCGGTTTACTCTGGGGACACCAAATTCTTTATTCAGTTCTTTGCCCATAAAATACCCATTGGAAAAACAAACGCCATGAAGCTTCCCAATAAATTTGCATGATACAAATGAACTCGCATTAAAATCTGCATTTTTCAGCTTGCAGTCTTCAAATAAGCAATTGTCATACTCCGTACGAATAAATCGAGTTCTTTTGAATTTTGTATTCTTGAAAACACATTGATTATAATATGAACCGTAATGTCCAATTCCTGCACCTGATAAATCTGTCCTAATAAATGAACAATTCAGATATTTATTTCCAAGGTCACGAAAACCCTGCATATTGGCACTGTCGAAAATGACATCCTCAAAAAGACATTTCTCCGCATTTACACTTTCAATAGAAGAATACGACATATCTACATGCAAAAAACGGCATTTTTTTATTGTTGAGCAAACAGGCAGTTCAAGCCCACGAAAATCAATTCGATTTTCATATAATCCAAATGGTGATAAGTCTTCTCCTATAGTTTTACCCTTCGTTAAACAATGCAAAATCCGCTCTAAATAGGTCTCATATAAGGGTTCATGCCAGCGTTTTATCAAATCTTCTTTTCTCATATGACTTTCGTAATAATCCGTGAAAAAGACAGAATCTTTGTTTTTACACGCAGTTTACATTTCCTGTTTTAATCGGTCAATGGCCAGGGCGACTGGGGATGGGACCTCCTCGTTACGGAGGCGCATCTGTTCGATCTCATCAATGGCCTCAAAGAGGACCTCGCAGGCACGGTCATAGGGGCATCCGGCCAGTTGGGCGATCAGACGCGATCCGCGGTCGATCAGTTTTTTGTTGCTGGGAGAGACCCAGGACATGGCGTTGCCGACGACGCGTCTCATAGCGGCCATTGTCGCGGTGGAGACGGTGTTGAGGACCAGTTTGATCGCCAGGTGCTCCCATAATTGCAGAGGCGAAGTGGGCAGGTCGTACCGGATCGCAAAGTGATTGTCTCCCTTGTCGGTCTCGGCAGCAGATCCGATTAGCAAAGCGCCTTTTCGATGGAACGGTCCCCAGTCTTTTTCCAGGGCCGGGGCAAGACGGGGCCACTGGTCAGCCGTACAGACGGCGATCAGGGCCGAATCGGCGGTGTCGGTGCGGGATGGATCTGGTTCATCGCCGATCTGGAATTTGTAAATCTCGGTATTGTCGAGTCGAGGAGGATTGGTCTGCAGGGCCGGCGGAGCGTTGATGGATTTATACGTATCGACGGACCAGTCCAGGCCGCGGGGAGGACGCTTGAGCATATGCTGCCAGGCCTGAAGAGTAGGAAGGAACGGATTTTTAATAAACGACCAGGAGCGGGGGCTTTGCGTGTCATCGAATTTTCGAAACGGCGGCAACATAAAGGTCGGCGAGCGTTCGGTAGTGTCGGTCAGTACATCGAGCATTCCCTCCTCGGCCAGGTAGGTCACGAGACCGTGTTTTACGTAAATCTCTTTCTCCAGAGCGACCATATCGGCAAGCTGCCGGACGGACTGCTCGGCTTCCAGTTGTTCCAGGAGGCGAACGAATCGGTCATGGTACCAGTCGGGATCGGCCGGCTCGAAGCCGAGTTGCTGGAAATCCTCTTGCGAAAGATGCGTTTTTAGAAAATCGGTCAGGGCCAGCTCGATGGCAGCGCCGACGATGAGAAGCTCAATGGTCGTGGCCTGCATGCGGGTCGAGCCGGCAATGGCCATGGGGCCGGTGGCCAGATCGATCTTGACGATTCGCGCATTCTCAATGACCTGACGGGACCGCTCTACATGCCTGCACAGCAGGTCCGAGGGATTATTGTACACAAAGAAGACATCGGCGCCGGCATCGAGACCCTGCCAGGCGGTGCCGATGACGAAGGAGGTTTCGCCCCCTTCGGTGATAGCCACGACGACATCGCCGCGGTCGATACCGCCCTGTCGAATCTGAAAGCGGCCGAAATCAGGAAAATCTTCAAAACCTTCGACCGCCTTGATCAGCGCGAAATCACCGCCGGCCATGACACTGTAGGCGGCATCTTCCAAGCTGGGTATTTTGGCGGCAATATCTGGATATTCGTGTTTCAGGGTCTGCCAGAAGTTTCGCCAGGCGGCCTCCAGGAGGATGCTGAGCCGCCCTGTCGATCCACAGCCGGTGAAAAAGATTTTTTTATGATCGTTCATGGCCTGCAGGATTCTTTGCCGCAGGAGATGAAACGGCTCGCTTTGAAGAACTTTCTCGGCGACGGGCGGGATGTCGCGGTCCACTTCCTGCAATAATCGGATGGCGGCAGGCAGGTCTTTCTCCGCTGTCTGACTGAGGTAGAGAGTTTTGGGGTGAGCCGATTCGGTGAGCAAGGTACCCAGACGAAACGCCTTTTCTTCTTCCAGAAACTGTTGAGCTCTTTGCTGCGCACTATTCATTGAGTTTTCCTTATCAAAACCGGAGTCTGGAGAAATCCTGTGGGGAAAGAGTATGTCAGATCAGTGATTATGTCAATTTGTTTGTGGAAACGAAGGTCGATGGATTGCGATTTTTTCTTTATGCTCTTATAATTCCAGCAGAACAAAGTGATTTTAGAATGGATGAGGAACGGATCGTTGAAAGTGTCCGGCCAAAAGAAAAAACAGCGTGTGGCGGGGCTCATGAGCGGCACCAGCGCCGACGGAGTGGATGTGGCGGTGGTGGATGTGGATGGGCGGGATGTCAATGTTCTGGAGTTCAAGACCTATCGCTATCCGCGATCGCTTCGAGATAAATTGCTGGCATTATGCGAATCGGAGATATGCGATCCGGCCAAGGTATGCCATGTCAATGCGGTTCTGGGAGAAGTTTTTGGCGAAGCGGTTATTCGTCTATGTTCTGAAACAAAACTGCCTTTAGAAAGTGTTGATCTGATCGGCTCGCACGGGCATACGCTGTATCATCAACCGGCCGGAAAGCGATATAAGGGTAAGACGCTCGGCTCAACTCTGCAGATCGGCGAGCCTTGCATCATCGCCCAGCGGACAGGGATTTGCACCGTGGCGGATTTCCGGCCTCGTGACATGGCCGTGGGGGGGCAGGGAGCACCGCTTGTCCCGTATGCCGATCATTTTTTATTCAGTCATCCGAAGAAGGATCGAATCGTTCAGAATATCGGGGGGATCGCAAATCTGACCTGGCTGTCAGCCGGAGGAACTCTCGACGATGTAATCGCATTCGATACCGGTCCGGGGAACATGGTGATTGATGCCGTTGTCTGTCATGTTACAAAGGGCAAGATGCAGTTTGACCGGAACGGAAGGATGGCGGGCAGAGGTAAAGTACACAATGGACTATTGAAGGAACTATTGCGCGATTCCTATTTTCGAAAACATCCGCCGAAATCGACCGGTCGGGAATGGTATGGGAAGATATACGTCGGCCAATTTCTATCTCGCGCTAAAAAGCTGGGACTTACAGCGGACGATATGACGGCAACTGTTACACAACTGACATCGCAAACAATTGCCGAGGCTTATCGCCGGTTTTTGCCACGGTTACCGGAAGAGGTAATCCTGTGCGGGGGAGGCGCCCGGAATGCGACTCTGGTAAAGATGTTGCAGAAAGAGCTGCCTGCGATTAGTATAACCACAACCAGTGAATTTGGAATTGAATTCGATGCAAAAGAGGCGATTTCGTTCGCTATCCTTGCCTATGCAACGATTCGAGGCATGTGTAACAATGTGCCTTCAGCAACGGGAGCCGCCCAACCGGTGATTCTTGGAAAGATCGTGCCCGGCCGATGAGCAAACGTCCTTTAGTCACAACCGAGAAGCGAAACCGCCGAACCGAGAAGATCGACCGGCTGAGCACGCTGGATATGGTTCGGCTGATTAACCACGAGGACTGTCTCGTCGCGCCGGCTGTGGGTAAGGAATCGAAGACGCTTGCGGCAGCGGTCGACAGGATTGTCGAGCAGTTACGGCAAGGAGGAAGGCTCTTTTATGTGGGCGCCGGCACCAGCGGACGATTGGGGGTACTGGATGCATCAGAATGCCCGCCGACATTTGGTACTGCTCCACGGCTGGTGCAGGGGATCATTGCGGGGGGCCGACGGGCCCTGGTGCGGGCAATCGAAGGGGCGGAAGATTATTCAAAGGACGGAGCAGCAACCATAGATGGAAAAAAGATTTCCCATCGTGATGTCGTCGTTGGGATTGCGGCATGCGGGTTGACACCATATGTCCGCGGCGCTTTGCGTCGGGCAAGGCAGATCGGGGCTGCAACAATCTTTATCACCTGCGCTCCGGAAGCGGCCGACAGCGCGGAGGCCGAGATCGTGATCAATCCGGTCGTGGGACCGGAAGTGGTAACCGGCTCGACACGAATGAAGGCCGGTACCGCGACCAAGCTGGTGCTCAATACCCTGACAACCGGAGTTATGATCCGTCTGGGTAAAGTCTATGGGAATCTGATGGTTGATTTGAAAGCAACCAATGAAAAACTGCGTGATCGGTCGATTCGAATCGTCATGGAGTTGACAAACCTGAGCCGCCCCGCCGCTCGGCGGTTGCTGCAAAAGGCCGAGGGAAAAGTCAAGCCGGCTATCGTCATGCATTTTCGACAGGTCGATCTGACCAAAGCCGTTACGATTCTGGATCAATGCGATCAATCTCTTCGAAAAGCCTTGCAGGAGAAGTCATGACTCGCCGAAGCTCACTCGATAATTGGGTCCGTTTTACTATTGTTGGCTTGCTTTTTGTTCTATATACACCTTTCATTGCGACTTGTGCCGCATTGAACAACGATGTGACAACCTTCAATGACTTTCTCACCGGTTATCCACCCAATCTGCAAATCAAAGCAAAAGCCATCTGGGATTCTATTGAATCTTCCGAAATTCCAGTTCCTTCTACAACAGATGAAACAACCGCTGTAATGATCACCGATGAAGAGCTGTTTGCCTCTCTTGATCTCAAGAACAAGGAATCGATACTGGCCAAGCTGCTCGAATTACGGACTCAACTGACGAATGAAAAGACGGATTACGAACAAGACCAGCAAATATACAACCATTGGACGCAGTTTTCCGAACAAATTTCGTCTCTTCCCGAGATGGGAAAGATGTATCTGCAATCGCTGCGTAAGGCTGATCTTTGGCAAGACGGACTTACGGAACAAAAGGAACGCATCCTTACCTTGGAAAAGGAGATTGAGTCATTACGAGTCGACGCTTCTTTGGATGCGATCTCACAAAACTTTACTGGTCACGACTGGCTTGTTATTGCCGCGTATCTGCTTCTTACGACGGTTCTGGGCGGTATACTGGCCGGGAAACAGGCGGATATGAAAGATTTTTTTCTGGGTGGTCGTCGACTGCCCTGGACCGCTGTCTGCGGATCCATCATTGCCACGGAACTGTCGGCGGCTACTTTTCTGATCGCTCCGGCCATCGTCTTTTCTCAGGGTGGGGATATGACGTACATCCAACTGGCCCTGGGAACGATCCTGGCCCGTTTTATCATCGGCTATTTTTTCATCCCCGTCTATTACAAGCGGGAAATCTATTCGCCCTACGATTATATGGGGCAGCAGTTGGGATCGCGGGTTAAAAACATGACAACGTTTTTGTTTATGGTCGGCGGCATTCTGGCTCAAGGGGCAAGAGTATACATTGCCGCCAAAGCGCTTCAGGTGATTACGGGCACGGATACCACGACCTCGATTCTGATTATCGGGGCGGTTTCGATTGTCTGGACGATTATGGGCGGCATCACGACAGTGATCTGGACCGATGCCATACAATTCCTGCTGTTCACATTCGGAGCGATTGCCGCGTTGTGTTTTGCCGCCACAGCGATTGACGGAGGACTGCTCGCTCTTACCTCCGAAGCCTATCATGCAGGCAAACTCAAGGCGATCAATCTGAATTTCAATCCAAAGGAAGCATATACCCTGTGGTGCGGACTAATCGGATTCAGTTTTTTGACGCTTTCTTCCCATGGAACCGATCAACTCCTGGTGCAGAGAATGTTCACGTGCAAAAACCAGAAGGATGCCCGCAAGGCCGTTCTTTTTTCCGGATTATCACAGATATTGACATATTTGCTTCTTTTTGTCGGGGCAGGTGTGTTCGTCTATTATAAACATAATCCATTGACCGGGCCGGAACAGGTGGTTGTGAACAACGACTCGATGAAAATTTTCGCTATTTATATTGTCAATGTAATGCCGCCCCTGCTGTCCGGACTGTTGATGGCGGCTATTTTCGCAACGGCCATTTCCACATTGGATTCACTGCTGGCGGCACTGTCTCAATCGACGATCTCCGTCTTATATAAACCACTGGTTAGGCCGGAGGCTTCCGATCGGCATTATATTCGTGCCTCACGGGTGATTGTTTTTGTCTGGGGAATCCTTTTAACCGGATTTGCGATTTTGTGCAATGTGATTGCTCAATCGTACGCCGATTTGATTCAGTTTGCGCTGGCTATGGCGGCGTATACCTATGGGGCTCTGTTGGGAGCTTTTTTACTGGCCTTTCTGCCTACCCGTCGCGATGACCTTGGATTAATGTGGGGTGTGCCGTTGTCGATGCTGGCGGTCTTTGCACTGAACTGGCATCAAACCATGGCCCAATGGATCGTGCTGCTGGTGTGCCTGTTTTTACTGATCCAGGCTTTTCGGCATCTCCACCGGGAACCCTGGAAGATTCTCTATACCGGCCTGGCTGTATTGATCGTGATGATAGTCAGTATGGCGGTAATCGGCACGAATGCCGAAGGAGAACCCGCATTTATCAGCCTGGCCTGGCCGTGGCATTTTCCCATCGGAACCGCGATGACATTTGTCATTGGCATACTCGTCGGAAACAGGAAGGAAAATCGAATTGACACGGATCCAATTACATAGCCTTTCAAAGTGTTTTGACAAGACCATTCCCGCGCTACAGGATGTCAGCCTTGCGGTTGACGCGGGTGAGTTAATGGTGATTGTCGGTCCTTCCGGATCGGGTAAGACAACTCTGCTTCGTATCATTGCCGGACTCGAAGCGCCGGATACCGGAAGTCTTCATTTTGACGAGCAGGATATGACGGCCGTCGAGCCGAGGCAGCGAAACGTGGCGATGGTTTTTCAGGAGGGAAATCTGTATCCACACCTGAGTGTACGGGATAACATGGCATTTCCTTTAAAAGCGCGTCGGATGTCTGTTGCCGAGATCGATAAGGCTGTTCATAACGCCGCTCAATTGCTACATATCGAAGATTTACTGGATCGCAGGCCGTACACGCTTTCCGCGGGGCAGCGAGGTCGGGTTGCCCTGGGGCGGGCCATGGTTCGAGAGCCGGCTGTTTTTCTGCTGGATGAGCCGCTGGCTAATCTGGATGTCGAATTACGGCATCGTATGCGTTCGGAGATTCGCTCATTGCAACATTCTCTCGGCGCCACCATGATTTATGTTACACACGATCAGAATGAAGCTATGAGCCTGGCGGATCGGATTTGTGTGCTTCGGGATGGAGTAGTACAACAGATCGGTTCTCCCCTGGAGATATATCAAAGACCAGCCAATCGGTTTGTAGGCGGTTTTTTTGGAAATCCTTCGATGAATTTCATTGATGGTCAGATTAAGGAAGAGGCCGCTGCATGTTTGTTTGTATCTTCTCCGGGTACAATCCGATTTCCTGTCGCATTTGCCAAAACCGTGAAGAAGTACAATGATTGTGAAGTTGTGCTTGGGATTCGGCCCGAAGATGTTACAATTATTACAGAATCATCACAGCAGAATGTCATTCCTGTAAAAATCCAATCCCTGGAAATGCTCGGACGAGAAGTCGTCGTTACAGCAGAGAGCATGGCTGGAAAGCCGTTGGTGTGTCTGGCCAGTCCGGATACTCCTTTGACTATCAATCAATCCGTGCAATTGCAAATTGATCCGAGTAAAATACATTTGTTCGAAGCCGGTCAGGAAGGCAGATGCCTGACAGTGTGATCCTTGAAATAACAAACTATTCGGAGGGCATTATGAGGACACTTCTTGCGTCCGTTTTCTATTTGACGATTTTATCTTATATATATGCCGAACCAATCCGGCTGCATCCCGATAATCCGCATTATCTGCAATGGCGCGGCAAACCGGTGGTACCGATCACTTCCGGTGAGCATTATGGAGCCGTTCTCAACAGCAGATTTGATTATTCCATCTACCTGAAGACTTTGCAAGCCGACGGCATGATGCTGACACGGACATTCAGCGGAGCCTATTGCGAACCGGTCGGGGCGTTTACTATCACAAACAACACGCTTGCTCCGGCAAAGGATGCCCTGTTGTGTCCGTGGGCTCGTTCGGATCAGTCAGGATATGTTAACGGAGGCAACAAGTTCGACCTGACACAATGGGATCCGGCCTATTTCAAGCGGCTGAAGGATTTTATTGCAACTGCAGAGAAGCATGATGTTGTAGTGGAACTGGTGCTGTTTTGCCCATTCTATAAAGATGATATGTGGGTGCTGAGCCCCATGTATATCAAGAACAATATCAACAGTATCGGAACGATGCACCGAGAGGAGGTATATACTCTCAAACATCCCGACCTACTGAAGGTGCAGGAGGCGATGGTTCGAAAGATCGTAACCGAACTCAAGGATTGTGACAACCTATATTACGAGATCTGTAACGAACCATACTTCGGCGGCGTCACGCTGGAATGGCAGGGACATATTGCCAGGACTATTGTGGAAACCGAGAAGAAACTGGGCGTCACACACTTAATCGCACAGAATATCGCCAATAAAACACAGACAATTACTAATCCCAATCCGGATGTTTCGATTTTCAATTTTCACTATGCCAAACCTCCGGTGGCGGTGACGGATAACTACGGACTGGATCGAGTGATCGGCGACGATGAGACGGGATTTGCCGGCAGCAAGGATAAGGCATACCGCATCGAGGGCTGGAATTTCATCCTAGCCGGCGGCGGGATTTATAACAATCTGGATTATTCGTTTCAGGCTGGTCATGAAGACGGCAAGGGAATTGTCAAAGCGCCCGGCGGAGGCGGTGTTGAATTTCGAAGGCAAATGCGGATTCTGCGGGACTTTATCCACAGCTTCGACTTTATACATATGCAGCCGGACCGCTCGATTGTCCGGGGCGGCTTGCCTGACAAAGCCGAAGCATATGCCCTGATTCAACCGGGAAAGGCCTGTGCGGTTTATCTCAGCGGATGCAACGGACCGGTTCATTTCCAGATCGATTTACCTAAGGATTCATGGCGAATTCAATGGATCAATACAAAAACCGGGAAGATCGAGAACAGTGACAGGTTCCACCATGAGGGGGGAGTAAAAATACTTCGTTCCCCGAAATTTGAGGACGACATCGCCCTGCGGATTATA
The DNA here is from genome assembly GCA_016926155.1 of Sedimentisphaerales bacterium. Taxonomy (GTDB): domain Bacteria; phylum Planctomycetota; class Phycisphaerae; order Sedimentisphaerales; family Anaerohalosphaeraceae; genus JAFGGE01. The sequence goes on along the minus strand of JAFGPC010000123.1, from coordinate 34,244 downwards.
AAGACAACCAGAGATTCGGATGTTGCACTGCTACATCTGAGCGATTTTGAGACAGGAATACTGGAAGACTGGCAAATCAGCGGCAACCCCCCCGCCATTACGGATCATCCCGTTCGCAACGGTCGGTTTGCCATGAAAACTCCGTTGAATCGGCAGGTCGACAAAGTGCCCTATCGCACGGAAGTCAGCGGACAAAAGACGGAGGTCGGCAAAGAGTACTGGTATGGATTCAGTATCTATCTGCCGGGGGATTACTTGCCGGACAAGATCTGGGAAATTGTCGCACAGTGGCATGGAGTGCCGGATTTTGATATCGGGGAAAACTGGCGCAATCCTGTGATGGCACTTTCCACCACCAATGGACAATGGAATCTTCTCTATCGCTGGGATGCCAAGAAAAATACATTCGAAAGTGGGCAACGAAAATATGATGGGAGTCAAAGCTTTGACCTGGGCCCCTATCAGACCGAACGATGGACTGATTGGGTTGTCCATGTTAAATGGTCATTCAAGGACGATGGTCTCCTGGAAATCTGGAAGGATGGGAAGAAGCTCATTCACGAAATCGGGCCGAATACATTTAACGATAAAAGCGGACCTTATTTCAAGATGGGTTTATACAAGGGGTGGAAAGATCCGGACCGGCCCAGCGACCGTGTCAGTAAGCGTTTGCTATATCACGATGAATTCCGGATGGCCGGAGCGGATGGAAGCTATGGAATAGTTGTCCCGAGGGATTGACTGAGGAAATCGTGACAAAACTCGAAGATATCTATCGACCGAGCCTCGGATTGTTAACGGACCTGTATCAGCTTACGATGGCGTATGGCTACTGGAAACTGGGACGGGGCAAGGAGGAAGCAGTATTTACCTTGTCATTTCGAGATTGTCCGTTCCAAGGCGGCTATGCCGTCGCCTGCGGTCTGGCCTTTGTGATTGATTATCTCAATGACCTTCGATTTGAAAAACAGGACCTGGAATACCTGGGCCGACAAGAAGGCAACGACGGCAAGCCATTATTTGATCCGGCTTTTCTGGAATACCTTGGCATGATGGAATTTTCACTCGATGTGGACGCCATGCCGGAGGGTACCGTTGTTTTCGCCCATCAGCCGCTGGTGCGGATTCAGGGGCCCCTGCTTCAATGTCAGATCATCGAAACATCACTATTGAACCTGATTAATTTCCAGACACTGATTGCCACCAAGTCCGCACGGATCTGTCAGGCCACCGAGGGAGAGCCGGTACTGGAATTTGGGCTGCGTCGGGCACAGGGAATCGATGGCGCCCTGGCAGCCAGCCGGGCAGCCTATGTCGGCGGTTGCGTAGGCACGAGCAATGTACTGGCCGGACGACTGTTCGATATCCCGATTAAAGGAACCCATGCCCATAGCTGGGTCATGTCTTTTCCGGATGAACTCACGGCATTCGAGGCGTATGCCGAGGCCATGCCCAATAATTGTATCTTCCTGGTCGACACGTATGATACACTGCAAGGGGTAAAAAATGCTATCCAAATGGGGCGAAAACTCCGCGAGATGGGACATGCCATGATCGGTATCCGTCTGGATTCGGGAGACCTGACCTATCTGAGCATGGAGGCAAGACGACTCCTGGACGAAGCAGGTTTTTCGGATGCGAAGATTCTGGCAAGCAATGATCTGGATGAGTTTATCATACGAGACTTGAAGGACCAGGGTGCAAAAATCACGATCTGGGGTGTGGGAACGCGATTGGCAACAGGACATGGTCAGTCGGCGCTGGGAGGCGTGTACAAGCTCTCAGCGATTCGAGCAAATGGGAACAACTGGCAGTATAAGGTCAAGCTCAGCGAGGACAATCTCAAGATCAATATGCCGGGTATTCTTCAGGTCCGGCGGTTTTCGCAGAACCATCGTTTTGTGGCGGATATGATGTACGATCTGCCTATCGGCGTACCCGACGTGCCGGTAATTGTCGATCCGGCGGATACCACCCGTCGCAAGCGGATCGATCCGAAATGGCAGCAGGAAGATCTGCTCGTGCCGATATTCCGCAAGGGCCGATGCGTATATGAAGTGCCGCCACTGGTGGAATCAAGAGCTCGCACACTCCAACAACTGGAATGGCTGCACCCGGGTATCCGCCGCCTGCTCAATCCTCATCGTTATCCGGCGGGTATGGAAAGGCAGCTTTATGAACTGCGTCAGAGACTGATCCTCGAAGCCCGAGGCTTTTCTTCGCAATAATACAAAAATAGAGCACATTAGCATAGTAAGGAGGTCTTGCGATGCGAGCGCTGCTTCTCATAGACATTCAGAACGACTTTGCCCCGGGTGGGGCTCTAGCCGTGCCGGAGGGTGATCAGGTCGTGCCGGTTGCTAATCAGCTCATGAAGAGCAAAGACTATGACCTGATCGTCGCCACCCAGGACTGGCATCCGTCGGACCATAAGTCGTTTGCCAGCCAGCATCTCGGTAAAAAGGTCGGGGATGTGATCGAGCTGGACGGACTGGAACAGATCCTCTGGCCGGATCATTGCATCCAGCACAGCTACGGCGCCCGGTTTGTCAAGCGTCTGGAAAGCGATCACATCCATCGCATCTTTCACAAGGGAACTGACCGATGGATCGACAGTTACAGCGGTTTTTTCGATAACGGACATCGCAAGGCAACCGGCCTGGGCGAGTACCTGCAGGAAAAAGGCATCGATCAGGTGCATGTCATCGGCCTGGCAACCGATTATTGCGTCAAGTTCACGGCCCTGGATGCGGTCGAACTCGGATTTGAAACGACGGTGATTACCGAAGGCATCCGCGGCGTAGAGTTGAATCCGGGCGATTGCGAAAAGGCTTTGGAACAGATGCGCTCGGCTGGTGTAAAGATCGTCTGATAGGTGTTAATCCGATTATTCCTTGATGCCGTCGAAGCGCACTTTTCGAATATCTTCTTCCTTGCCCGTAGGCGTGACCAATGGAGTGTACAGTTCGGGACGGCGGGCCTTAAGACGACGCCGGCCCGGCGCATGATCATAGAGGGCTCCTTCCAGGTCAGCAACCAGCATGACATCATCGGCCTTACAGGTGTCGGTAACGATTCGCCCATACGGATCGAGGATCATGGCGTTTCCCGTACGCACTTCATCATCGTCGGGACCGACCCCGTTGGAAAACAGGACAAAAATACCGTTGTCAAAGGCACGAGCGGGCAGCCAGGTCATAAGCCACTGTCTGCCCTTGGGTCCGGCAAATTCGGCTTCGATGGCCGCCGGATCGTCCTTTCGATTATCCCAGAGCCGGCGATCAATCAATCCCAAGCTGAATGGGCTGCCCGTCCTGCAGCCGCCGGTTTGATGCGGAGCAAGCAGAATCTCGGCACCCTGCAGGGCCACAATGCGGACATTTTCGCCAAGATTATTGTCATAGCACGTTAAAACGGCTGCCCGACATCCCTGGGGTGTGTCGAATACAGTGAATCCATCGCCGCTTTTCATGTGCTCACTGATGAAACAGTGGATCTTGCGATGACAGATAAATTGTCCATCGGGCATGGCGACGACATAGGCATTGTACAGCGAGCCGTCCTGCGCAAATTCGATCAACCCGGCGCCAATTGTCATATCGTGCTGCTGTGCCAGTCGGAGGAGATATTGAGACGAAGGCCCGGCCGGAGCCGGCTCGGCAAGATTCAGCAATTCCTCCCGTGATAGTTTACGCAGAAACCAGTAACCCGTTATACAGCATTCGGGAAAAGTGATAAGCTTAACACCTTGCTGAGCCGCCTGTTCGACAAACCGGGGGATTACGGCCAGATTAGCTTGTTTATCGCCGTTGGTATGATGGAACTGCACTGTTGCTACACGAATGTTTTTCATGCTAAGGCTGCCTGTTGATCGCTCTTTACAAAGATTTGACACGAAAATACATTGAGCACATCTCATGCATTGCGCATAATGATAATAGAGATTGTTTGCAGGGTCAAACATTCATTCGAATCAAAAGGAGATGGACTCATGTTTCACAAGACCGTCCTATCATTCCTGTCATTGTTGCCGGTAATATCTTACGCGAATCCGATTATCATCGATTTTGAAAATACTCATTCATTACTGAAATCCAACCAAACCAATGCTATACCTACAGCGTATGCCGGTTTTAACTGGTCGGGAAATTTCCGACTTATGACCTCCGATTACAACCAATCCACGAAGAGAAATTCCGGGTATGAAAACGGACTGGTTGGAACCGTAGTCGCGTATACCTCCGGCAGGGCCGGAGTCAACACTGTCCAATTCAACGGCCCGGTTTTTACGTTCCTTGGAGCAAATATCACCTCGGCATGGAAAAACGATCAGGATTTTACGGTTATTGGACTTCGTGATAACCAGGTTCTTTATTTTGAAACCTGCAGTACCTCCAGTGATCAGCTATATTGGTTTAACTTTAATTTCCCAGATATCGACACGCTCCGAATCATTCCGGGCACAAAAGGAACCGATATCGGTCCGGCACGAGGAAATCATCTCGTAATTGACAACATCACCATCGTTCCCGACTCCGACGTATACCCTTCGACGGCTTCCGGTTCCGATCCACTCGATGTATCTGCTTTTGTAGAGTCCTTCGCCTCTCTGGCCAGTGCACAGAAGCTGGTCGCCAGTATCTTCATCGCAAATCAACTGACCATACTGGCCCGCTCCACCTATGCCTCTGATTCGAACCAGGTTAGCGATCCGGTACGTCTGCGTCTGATCAATGAAATGCAACACATCGTTACAAATTATATGACCGCCCTGGTTACCCCGGATATACCACGACCTACCGATGCCGATCTCATAGAGGCGCTTTTTCTATATGCACAATCGGCCCGGTGCACGGATCAGATGATGCATATTCTTCTATCCGGTATCCAATCCGCTCAACCATCACCGTAGAGGAAGGAAGGTTTGAGCAAACAATACTATAAGCCTATGCCAAGCTGGCGATATTCAGTTCGCGGGCGGCTTTGGTTTCATCCAACCGGCCGACCGGCGTAGTCTTCGGACAGTCTGTGACAGATTCCGGGTCGGTTTGTGCCCGCTTGGCAATATCGATCATGGTTTCAATAAATGCATCCAGCGTTTCCTTGCTTTCGCATTCGGTCGGTTCGATCATGAGGGCTTCCTTGACGATCATGGGGAAATACATCGTCGGCGGATGGAAGCCGGCATCGATGATAGCTTTGGCGATATCGATCCCGTGGACGCCTTTGGCCGCCTGTCGGGTGGCACTGAAAACACATTCGTGCTTACAGGTTTGGGGGTGCGGCAGGTCATAATGCGGCTTAAGCTTTTCTTTGATATAGTTAGCGTTGAGAACCGCGTTTTCCGCAATACGCTTAAGCCCTTCGTCGCCCTGCATGAGCATATAGACATAGGCGCGAAGAATGATACCGAAATTGCCGTAGAACGGCGCGATGTAGCCGATGGACTTGGGTCGCTTATATTCGAGGGCATAGGTGCCGTCCTCCCGCTTGACGACGATGGAGACAGGCAAAAAATCGACCAGTTTCTCTACCACACCAACCGGGCCGGCGCCGGGGCCACCGCCGCCATGCGGAGTGGCAAAGGTTTTGTGCAGGTTCAGGTGTACAATATCGAAACCCAGATCGCCCGGACGGACCTTGCCCACGATGGCATTAAGATTGGCCCCATCGTAATAGGCCAGTCCATCGACACTATGGATCAGATCACAGATTTCACGAACATGCGGATTGAACAGGCCCAGTGTATTCGGGCAGGTCAGCATGACTCCGGCCACTTCGTCGTTGAGCATCTTTTTTACTTTGGCCAGGTCCATGAGGCCGTTATCGTCGCTGGGTACGGCCTTGACCACATAGCCGGCAATGGCCGCACTGGCTGGATTGGTCCCGTGGGCGCTGTCGGGGATCAGTACGGTTGTCTTCTTGTTGCCGCGATCTTTGTGATAGGCGGCCATCATCATAATTCCAGTCAACTCACCATGGGCCCCGGCCATGGGCTGCATGGTAAAGCCGGCCATACCACAGATTTCCCGCAGGAGCAGATCGGTCTCATAGAGTACCTGCAAGGCGCCCTGGGTGAGGATCCCGCCAATGCGGAGCTGCGGTATGAGAGGATGGAGATGGGCAAATCCGGGATAAGCGGCGATCCGTTCGGCCACTTTGGGATTGTATTTCATCGTACACGAGCCAAGCGGATAGAAATTCGTATCGACGCCGAAGTTACGACGGGACAGTTCGGTAAAATGCCGCACGACATCCAGTTCACTCAACTCGGGTAGTTCGGCCGGTTTGTCCCGTAGCAGATCGGCCTTGAGATTGATGCTTGTGGAGACATCGCTTTTGGAAATCGTTAAACCGCGGCGTCCGGGAACGCTCTTTTCAAATACCAGCTTCATACAAATCCCTTTTTACGTCCTGAAAGGACTCTAAGTTTTTTGATTGGGGCAAAAGTCATCAGAAAATACATACTTTGTGATTACAGGTTTTATAAAACGGCTTCAAGGGCTTCGGCAAGCATGCCGATCTGCTGCTTGGTTCGCTTCTCGGTCACCGCGACTAGAATCGAGTTTTCCATGCCCTTGTAATATCGGCTCAGGGGGAATCCCGCGGCAAAGCCCTTTTCGATCAGCCGACCGATGACGTCAGCCGCATCGCATGGCAGATCCAGCACCATCTCATTGAACACCCACTTGGCACGGAAATGCGGCGTCACACCCGGAATCGACGTCAGCTTTTGATAGGCATAGCTGGCCTTGTCGGCACACAGTTGGGCGACTTCCCGCAAGCCCTCCTTGCCCAACAGGGACATATACACCAGTGCTGTCAAAGCGCACAGTGCCTCATTGGAACAGATATTGGATGTGGCCTTGTCGCGCCGAATGTGCTGCTCCCGTGCCTGCAGGGTAAGGACAAATCCGCATCGACCCTGGGCATCCATTGTTTGACCGACGATGCGTCCGGGCATCTTGCGTACCAGCGGCTTCCGCGTCGCGATAAAGCCCAGGTACGGCCCGCCGAAGGACATCGGCATCCCCAGTGACTGGCCTTCGCCGGTGGCGATATCGACTCCCATCGCGCCGGGCGTCTTGAGGATCCCCAGTGAAATCGGATAGACCGAGCTGATCACTAAAGCACCTTTTTTATGAGCCATCTCGGACAGATCGGTAAAATCATCGATACAACCGAAGAAGTTGGGATTCTGAACGATGATTGCAGCAGTCTTGTCATCAAGCTGTTTGCCGATCGCCTCTCGATTGGCAAGCCCATCCTCATTCTGAGTCTCGATAAGCTCAATCTTGAGGTTTCGTGTGTAGGACTGGATCATGACGCGATAGATCGGATTGACCGAATCGTCGATGATGATCTTGTTTCGCCCCGTCGCGGAAAGAGCCATCATCATTGCCTCATAGAGAGCTGTGCCTCCATCATATAAAGAAGCATTCGATACGTCCATCTCCGTCAGGCGACAGATCATCGATTGGTATTCGTAGATCGCCTGTAGAGTGCCCTGGCTGACTTCCGGCTGGTAGGGAGTATACGCCGTGTAGAACTCACTTCGACTTGTCAACGCGTAGACGGCTGAGGGAATGAAGTGATCGTAGAATCCCCCGCCCAGAAAACAGGTCAGATGAATGTGGTTCTTGCCGGCCAGTTCGGCCAGATGATCGCGAACCTGCTGCTCGCTTCGGGCTTCGGGCAGATCCAGCTTGCCACAGAGAAACTCCTTCGGCACATCCGCAAACAGATCGTCCGGAGTCATGCCGATTTCGGCCAGCATGGCGGCCCGCTGCTCGTCCGTATTTGAAATATAGGGCATTTATTTTATTCCTTATTGATCCACCTGGGTTGCGCAGAATTGCTCATATTTGTCCGTATCCATCAACGTATCAAGTTGAGAAGGATCGCTCGACTCGATCTTGATCAGCCAGGCAGACCCGTACGGATCGGTCTTCAACAGATCCAGGTTATCCGCCACCTCGTAATTAACCTCGGAAACCACGCCATCGATCGGAGCGTACATGTCCGAGGCGGCTTTGACCGATTCGACCAAACCGAAGGAAGCCCCTTTGGAGACTTCATCGCCTGGCTTGGGCAATTCCAGATAAACCACATCGCCAAGCTGTTCGATAGCGAATGCGCTTAAGCCCACAGACACCACTTTGCCATCGAGCCGGGCCCATTCATGTGTCTCTGTAAACTTCAAATTTTCTTCTGACATAAAGAATTCTCCCATGTGCCTTGTGAATTGATTGAGGGCCGGTTATTCCGGAAGAATGGCATAACTAATCGGGCCCTTTCGGTTTTCCATATTTTTCCGAACGACCATGGCCTCAACATCCCGTCCGCGGACCTGGATGCGAATGGTCTGATCGTATCCAATGCGATGATCGAGCAGAGTCAGAGCGATCGGCCTCATGCCTTTAAAATCGCCCAGGGCAACACCATCAGAAGTTAATTCGAATTCCCAATAGGGAACCATCGTTCCACTGGTCACATGCCCCACCGTTCGATTTTCTTCCACGACCGGATCTCCATTACGAGCAATTCCCCGGCCGAGGATAACCACCTGTCGAATCAGACGGGGCAGGATATCGCCAGCCGAGGTATCACCCTTCCGAATTGACTCGAGAGCTTGTGCTTGCCGGATAAGAGCGGATTTTCCAAGAAAGTCGCCTTTAACCTCAGCAAAACTGACGGCAAATTTAGCCAATGGACAGGCATAAATGGGAATCTCTCTGCCTTCCGGATCCATGCCGAATTCATGGCCATACAGGGGCAGGCCCGCTTCCAGTCGCAGCGTATCCCGGGCCCCCAGCCCGATCGGCTCGGCTCCTTTTTCTGTCAGGGAATCCCAGATATCCAGTGCTATTGGAACAGGAAGAAACAGTTCAAAGCATACCGGCTCACCAGTATACCCTGTCCGTCCAAGGAACACATCCCCGCCGCATATTTTGACCTGAGTGAGACAATTACGTTTGTCGGGAGGCAAGGAACCTTCTTCCATAATGGATTCGAGAATATCATGAGACCGGGGACCCTGAATCGCCAACATGGCCAGATCGTCGCTGACATCTTCCATCACTACATCGACAAAAGACTCAGCCTGTTCTTCCAGATGGGCCCAATCCTTACTTTTATTAGCGGCATTGACTACCAGCAGGTATTCGTGATCGACAAAACGGTACAGGTAGGCATCGTCGATTGCCCCACCGGATTCGTTGGCCAAAATGGTATATTGACTCTGGCCGATATCGAGAGCAGATGCATCATTGGTCAGTACATGCTGTAAAAATGCTAAAGCCCCCCCACCGCGGATTATGAATCGGCCCATATGCGAGACATCAAAGAGCCCGCAGGATTTACGCGTCGTCAGATGCTCGGCTACAATCCCTCCACTGTACTGTATGGGCATGAGCCAGCCGGCAAAATCGACCATTTTGGCTCCGCCAGCCAGATGTTTTTCATAGAATGGTGTCTTTTTTGTTTCCATCACGTTTTCATCCCTGACTGTTTCATCTCCTGTTTTCGACGGCATTGTATCAGGGCAAGCGGCCCAGTCAACAACCAGAAGACATGTTTGGGGGTAAATAGTTCCTTGAAATCGCTGTTTTTGGCTGGATTGGTCTGTTATACTATGTGTCATATGGTACTAATTGAAGTTTATTTTAACGCTTTAAATGATGGGGTTTCTATGTATCAGACGAGCTTTGTACGTAACAAATTCATGTATCTTCTTATAACAACCGTATTTGTGGAATGCATAGTTTGTTTCGGGGCGACATCGGGGCAATTTGAGAAAGTGGTTCTGGATAAAGCATTCCGCTCCGAGGGTGTGGCAGTCGGAGATATCAACCGAGACGGAAAACTGGATGTACTGGCCGGCGAGATATGGTATGAAGCACCAAACTGGACCATGCACGAGATCATGCCCCCGGGCCAGTATAATCCCGCCGGCGGATACAGCAAAACGTTCTCGCAATGCGCCAAAGATGTCAATGGTGACGGATGGGTGGACTCAATTATCACGACCATGATGGGTGAGCCGTGTTACTGGTATGAAAATCCGGGCAAAAAGCCGGGGTACTGGAAACAGCATGTCGGTTTCCGCAGCGCCTGTAACGAAACCCCGCTCTATGCGGATCTATTCGGCACTGGTGAACGGGTGCCTTTATGGGGTGTCCAGCCAGAGGGATACATCGCATGGTTCAGCATCGGGCAGGATCCGTACCAGCCTTGGGATATGCACATCATCGGTGGGCCCAAGGCACCGGGTAGTGAACCCTTCAGCCATGGCCTGGGGATCGGGGATCTGAATGGAGACGGCCGAAGGGACGTGCTTGTTACGGCAGGCTGGTGGGAGGCACCCCAGAACCGAAAACAACCCGACTGGACATTCCATCCGGCCAAACTGGGAGATGCCTGTGCCGACATGCTTGTTTATGATGTGGATGACGACGGCGACAGCGATGTCATCAGCAGTTCAGCCCACAATTATGGAATATGGTGGCATGAGAATGTGGACGGAAAGGCTCTGAAGTTCAAGCAGCACACCATCTTTGACAAGGTCTCCCAAACTCATGCCATGTGGCTGATCGATCTGAATAAAGATGGCGTGATGGACTTCGTAACAGGAAAACGGTATTTCGCTCATAACGGCAATGATCCCGGCAGCGGCGAACCGGCCGTGGTACTGTGGTTTGAGATTCGCCGAACCGACAAGGGTTCTCAGTTCATCAAGCATGAGATTGATAACGATTCCGGACTCGGCACACAATTTGAGGTCGTGGACCTCGATGGCAACGGGACTCTGGACATCGTTTCGTCCAACAAGAAAGGCGTTCACATCTTTCTTCAAAGGTAACTCAGGAGCTTCCTATGGCGGAAGTCTATATGAGCCGGCTGAAACGACTTATATATCGTTTCAAGAATCGGCATAAGACAAAATATATGTGTCCGTTATGCGGCTATCGCGGACCTTTTTCGGATGTCCATCAACCGAATGGGCCAAGCAGTTTTGACACAACATGTCCCCAATGCGGTTCCCGGGCCCGTCATCGACTTATGAGTCTGGTGATGGACCTCCTGTCGGAACGATACAACTTTAACGAGATGAAAGCACTGCATTTCGCTCCCGAAATATTTTTCCGCGAGCGTTACCAAAACACATTCCGCGAATACAAAACAACCGATCTCGCGATGGAGAATGTGGATTTTAACGCAGATATCTGCAATCTTCCCTTTGAGAATAATTCCTATGATGTGGTTCTCGCTTGTCATGTGTTAGAACACATCAAAGAAGATCGAAAGGCAATGTCTGAGATTCACCGCATATGTCGCCCCGGTGGCATTGTGATCATTCAGGTTCCAATCACGGCCATGAAGACAATTGAATACCCAGCTCCCAATCCGTATGAGACCGACCATGTTCGATGTCCGGGACAGGATTATTACGATCGATTCAGGGACCTTTTTGCCAAACTGGAAACCTTTTCCTCCAAAGACTTTGATGATTCGTATCAACTGTATGCAAAAGTCGATTGGAGTGGCTACCCTAATGAATACAGCCCTTATCGACTTCCCCTGCCCGGTGACAGACATGTCAATATCATAGCCGTCTATTCGGTGTAGAACCCAAAAGATCGAAAAAAACAGGATTGAACTTTATTCAGGACGACAGTTATAACAACAATAATACCTCGAGCGGAAGCTGTGTTTTACCGTCGGATCATCCGCCCGCTCCCCAGCAACGCCTCAGCCACTTGGCATTCCATCCCTTCAGTACTCAACGGTACAATCTTACCGCCCGCATCGGCCTGGCGGCTTTGCATGAGACCAATTCTATTTTCCGTTTGCCCCTCTCTCTTTGCCGTTTACCCACGGAAGTAGAGATACGCCGCAAGGATAATCGCCAGGACGACGCCGGATACGATCACATCAATGGCACTCCAACTGGCGCGGGACTCGCGGCGGTGTTCTTCGGTGATGGTTCCATAAGTAAGGCCGGAAATCTTTTCATAGGCCGGCGCTGCAGACAGATAGCTGACGACATACATGACCACGATACACACTACAAAGATCAGTACGCTGTAATACTGGAAGAAGACATTGTTCATCACCCAGAAAAATGATCCCTGGGCGTACTGGAACTCGCCTTCCGAGAGCTTGACCGGTGTATCGATAATCAGTCGAAACAGGCCCATCAAAAATCCGATGATCAGCGCCGACAGGCACCCCTTAGCGTTAAGCCGCTTGTTGAACACGCCGCAGAAAAACACCGCAAAGATCGGCGGCGCCAGGTACGCCTGTACACCCTGCAGGTAATCGTACAGCCCGCGGCTTCCGCGGATCACCGGGATCCATAACAAGCCAATGATCACCATAATCGCTGTTGCAAACCGGCCGATCCATACCAACCGATGCTGTGAGGTGTTCGGTCTGAATTTGCTATAGAGGTCCATTGTGAACAGCGTCGCAGACGCGTTAAAGGCGCCCGCCAGCGAACTCATCAGCGCTGCCAATAATCCCGCGACCACCAATCCGCGAATTCCCGGTGGAAGGATATAAGCCACAAGCAATGGAAACGCCTTCTGCGATTCGGCGCGGTTGAGCTCACCACTTGCGGAAAAAAGAGCATTGTGAATTTCCTCAATCTTGCCGCTCTTGGCCAGGGCAAAACAGATCATACCCGGAATAATGAAGATAAACACCGGCAACAGCTTGAAGAATGCCGCACAGATCGAGCCACGCCGCGCCTCGCGCTCGTTGGGAGCACCCAGCACGCGCTGGACGATATACTGATCTGTGCACCAGTACCACAGGCCGACGATCGGTGCACAGAACAACATTCCCAGCCACGGATAATTATCATTGAAGTACCACGCCATCCGCCCGGTTTCTTTAACCGGCGCCCAGGTGCCCTCCACTCCCGTCGGGATCAGCGGCTTCCACAGGTTAAACATCTCCGACCCACAGACATTCCGAAGTTCCTCCCAGCCCCCCAAGGCCTTCAGTCCGAATATGGTCACCAGCACTGATCCAATGACCAGAATAACCGTTTGCAGGGTCTCGGTATAGGCCACCGCCCTCAATCCCCCCAGCACAGTATAAAGCCCCGTCAGTACGATCACCAGGATCGATCCTATCCAGAAGGTATCCAGCCCCATGAAGGAAATTTCCGGCAGTAATACACTGAATACCACACCACCGGCAAAAATTCCCACTGCCAATTTGGTCACCACATAAGCCACCAGCGAGATGATCGACAGTACCCATCGCGCCGTCGGCGAAAAACGCCGTTCCAGAAACTCAGGCATGGTGAAAACCTTCGACCGTATATAGAACGGCACGAGCACCCATGCCAGAATCAGCAGGCACCACGCGTGCAGTTCGTAATGGGCCATCGCCACTCCATCCGTAGCGCCGGATCCGGCCAGGCCTACAAGGTGCTCTGAACCGATATTGGAGGCAAAGATCGACGCACCGACCACAAACCATCCGAGATTACGGCCGGCCAGAAAATAGTCGTCCGTCGTGTCTTTGCTTTTAAGAATCACCCACCAGGCAAGACCCAGCAAAATAGCAAAGTATCCTCCGATGAACCACCAATCCTTACCCTCAAACAATACCGCGGCTTGTAATTCCAGAATTCCAGTCATGGGCTATCCTTTCCTTTTCTGGGATTTATTCAGCGGAAACCTACCCGAATCTTGTGTGCTTGTCAAGACCTTCTCATCTGGAAAGTCACAACTTGATATCGAGGATCTTAAAACCGAAAACCGAAGTAAATACGAGGATTTTCGTTTGTCGGAATTTGCTGGAAGGAGCCTTTGAGGTGTCGATCTTAAATAAAGACAGCCCCAATCCGAACTGATTCAGATTTGAGGACTGTCTTTTTTGTTCTATCGGTTGTGTCACGACAATTCGGCTAACGCATTATTCATTCGCAGTATGGCTTCATCGATCTCGCCGGGGCTTTTAAAGCCGATGACCACGGCATTGAGCGGGCGGCACCCCATCGCAAATCGAATGGATTTTTCGCGATCGTCAGGATTAGTGAAATCTCCCTCTCCGATAATTTTCATGCCGATGACGCCCCGTTTCTTATCCCGCATGATTTTGAGCTGTTCCATCACTGCGGGCACATGGGACTTATCGCTTTTGGCGTTCCAGGTTTCCTGCGGTGTGTCCATGTGGACCCCCTGCGGATTGACCCGGACCAGATGCACATCAACCCAATCAATTTCAGCAGATCGCTTCAGTGCCGGTAGACTGTGGCAGGAGACACCATGAGCCCGGATGATTTTTTTAGCCTTGGCTTCTTCCAATGCATCGAGCACACGTTTGCGCTGCTCATCCCAGCCCGGGGTAACCGTACAATGGCTCAGGACACAATCGATATAATCCATGCCCAGCTCCTGCCGGAAACGATCCAGAATCTCCAGCGGCTTTTCCGGATTGCCCCCCATTTTACTCTGAATAAATAACTTTTCTCGTGGCAGGCCTTTGATCGCTTCGCGGACCCAGGTATGAGTTTTATAGGAGTCGGCCGTATCGATATACGTAATCCCCTGATCGTACGCATAGCGTATAAGCTTATTAAAGCCTTCATGGCCCAGTGCTCGCTGGACATTGCCGCCATTACTACCAACACCAATGCCCAATCGGCTCAGTTTGATGCCTGTTTTACCCAGCTTGACCTGATCGACAGCGGTCCTTTTTTTCTTTTGCTCAGCGGCCTGAATTCCGGTAGAGGACACTACAGCCAGACCTGCTGCTGCCGCGGCACCCTCTAAAAACCGCCGTCGTGAAATATCATATCGCCCCATCCGATGTCCCTTCCATTTAAAGATTACAACTGTCCAACACAATCAGAGATTATTATAGGTTTTGACACTCGTAATATCAACTAATGCAATCCAGCATCAAACAGACAGGGATTAGCAAAAATCATATCGGCAACAGCAGAGTTGATTTCATCATACAATTCGGGAAACTTTTGTTGGAATTCGTCTGTTTTGAGCCGATACGCCAACACCTGGCCATCCGAGGTTAAAACAGAGAACATCTCACCATGCTCCAGTCGAATGATATGATTACGCATACGCACTGAACCAAGTGAGACTGTCTCCTTGCCTTGCTCTATCTGGGATATGGATTCCTGCGACATTTCAAATTTACAACCTGCGAAAAGAATCAGAACGATTACCGAAAAACACCTCATCCACCAAATCATTTTTTACCTCCTGTCCTAAACCCCATTTCATAAAAAACGGATTCACTTACCTT
This sequence comes from Sedimentisphaerales bacterium, assembly GCA_016926155.1. Taxonomy (GTDB): domain Bacteria; phylum Planctomycetota; class Phycisphaerae; order Sedimentisphaerales; family Anaerohalosphaeraceae; genus JAFGGE01. The sequence goes on along the minus strand of JAFGPC010000123.1, from coordinate 18,959 downwards.
ATAGAATAAATTGAGTATATAATTATAATCCTGCCAGACAATCCTATAAAGCATTAAATTTGAGTTATCAATGATATAATCTATTGTTGGAATGGAACGGAAAGTTGTCGAAATCAAGCAGGAGTTTCTTGATTTAGCGGGCCGGATCGGGTTTGATTTATCGCAGGAGTGAACGAATGGAGATTGGAAAACGGATACGCGAGTTACGAATCCGACGGGGCCTCAAACAGGTTGACCTAGCCAATGCCCTGACAGTCAGTCCACAGGCAGTCTCCAAATGGGAACGGTGCGAAACCTGCCCCGACATCATCACACTTCCAGAATTGGCCAGGATTCTGGGCGTTACAACTGATTATCTGCTGGGTGTTACCGAGCAGCAACAGGGGCAGTTTGAAGCTACGGTTTTTTGCTCCAGCCTGAATCAGTTCGCTCGTAAGTCCATCTCAATGGAATCGAAAGAGCTGGCCGAATGGGCCAATGTAATCTTCCATCATCTGACCGAGGCGGCCCTGCGGTATGATGCCGTTCCTGTTAAATATGTCGGGGATGGATTTTTGTGCTTTTTCTCCGGCGGAGATCACGCTAATCGGGCACTTAAGGCCGCCGTCTACGCCAAGCAGGTCATCCAGAATCCTTCCTTGATCATTACGCTCAATTCCGGTGATATCTATCTTGGAACCATCGGGCACCCGGATTACTGTTCTAAAGATATCTGCGGTCAGGCGGTCAATCTGGCGTTCCTGATCATGGATTATGTCGCCCAGCATTGTTCTGTCGGGATCGGCCTGACGGAAATGGCAGCGAACCGAATAGATAAAGCCGTCGTATTTACCCGGCATACCGGTGTACGTATTGATGCAATTGATACAGACATTACTGTGTTTGAACCGAAACTGAAATCCTGAGAAAGGACTATTCATGCAGACCTATGCTTACGGATACCCTCGTCTGGGCTCCGGTCGCGAATTCAAGAAAATCATCGAGGCGTTCTGGAAGGGCGCCATTACCGAATCCGCCACAGTCGAGCAACTGGACAGCCTGCAGGAACAGATGATCGCTGTCTATGAGGCGAAGGTTGATCTTTTTCCCGTCGGGGAAATTACGGCCTATGATCCGATGTTTGAAACGGCTGTCATGGTCGGGGCTTATACACCCGCCAACCTGTCTGAATATTATGCTTTGTGCAGGGGCAAGAACGCCCTGGAGATGACCAAGTGGTTCAACACGAATTATCATTACCTTGTACCGGATTTCTCCGACCGGAAGTGGCCTGCCTTTTCCGTAACAAAGAACCGTGCAAAGGAATATCACGAACAATTTAACAGGGGAATACCCTATTTGATCGGGCCTTTTACCTTCCTCAAACTGAGCAAAGGAATTACACCTGAACAGTTCGATAAATACCTACAATCCCTCACAGCGGTCTACCGGGAAATTCTAAACGAGTTGCCTGCGGCTCATATTGAAGAACCTGCTTTTGTGCTGGAACTGACCGATTCGGAAATTGCCGCCATCCATCGAACCTACGAAACACTGGGCGAAACCGGCGCCAAAATGAACCTGATTACCTATTATGATGCGGTTGATTTCCTTGAAGTTCTGTATGAGCTTCCTGTTGCGGGTATCGGATTGGACTTTGTCCATGGGCCGGCCAACCTGGATACGATCCGCAAGAGCGGATTCCCAAAAGGGAAAGTCCTGATCGCCGGGCTTATTGATGGGAGGAATGTTTGGAAAAACGACATGGCCTCTTCGCTGGCCATCCTGAAAGAACTGTCTCAGTATACCTCCTCTCTGGCGGTTTCCAATGCCGGACCACTCTATCATGTTCCCGTCACACTTCAGGGTGAAACACTACCGGCTGAATTGACGGAACGTTTGGCCTTTGCCAATGAAAAGCTTGCTGAGATCGAACACCTTGCCGATTTGTTCACGAGCGGCGAGGCTCCCCTTGCACCACAGAAAAGTATCTTCGGAGTTGATACGAGTGTTCAAACGCGAGTCGCGAAACTTAAGGATACGGACTTTATAAAATCGATCCCTCTTCAGGAACGTCGTAATCTGCACGACCAGATGCTTGGCTTGCCCATTCTTCCAACAACCACGATTGGGAGCTTTCCACAAACGGCCGAAGTACGCAAGAAAAGAGCCGCTTTTCGAAAAGGGCAAATTGATAAACAAGAATACCAGGGCTGGATACGCCACAAAATTTCCGATCTGGTTTCGTTTCAGGAAAACCTGGGGCTGGATGTTCTGGTGCACGGTGAGTTTGAACGGACCGACATGGTCGAATTTTTTGCCGAGAAGCTGGAAGGCATTGCAACAACAAAAAATGGCTGGATTATTTCCTACGGCACCCGGGGATATCGCCCTCCCATTATTTATGGGGATGTTTCCCGGCCGGAATCCATGACGATCGGCGAAATCGCCTATGCACAAACGCTCACCGGTAAACCGGTTAAAGGGATGCTCACGGGACCAGTAACTATTATTGCGTGGAGCTTTGCTCGAAATGATATTCCACTGGCTAATGTCGCGTATCAAATCGGTCTGGCCTTACAGGACGAGATCAGGGATTACGAAAAGGCCGATATCAAGATCGTACAAGTCGATGAGCCTGCCATTCGCGAAAAAGCTCCTCTCAAACGCACAGCCTGGCCGGCTTATTTTGATTGGGCGATCCGCTCATTCAACCTGACGACAAACACCGACCCGAAAACCCAGATTCATACCCATATCTGTTATTCCGAATTTGGAGAAATTATCGAGCAGATCAATCTTATGGATTTTGATGTCATCAGCATTGAAACCACCCGCAGCCGCGGCGACATCCTCGAAAGCTTTGAGAAAATCGATTTCCAGCGGCAAATCGGGCTGGGTGTCTGGGATATTCACTCGCCGACAGTGCCGGATGTCAAGGAAATGCAGGAAGTTGTTGAACGGGCGCTCAAGGTGATTCCCAAGACCAACTTCTGGATCAACCCGGACTGCGGACTTAAGACACGAGACTGGCCCGAGACGGAAGCCTCCTTGCGGAATCTGGTAATGGTCGCAAAACAAATGCGGTAACAACGATTTCGTTCACAACGAATCTATGCCTTGAAGAGATCGTCAGCCATCTCCTGACCCAGATGATGCGCATAGTACGAATGTACGACATTCGTTCCCGTTTCTCGCACTTTATTCATCGATGCAAACACGCCGGTCTTGACCAGAAGAATGACCATCAGACAAGCAGCCGTACTCAGGAGCGGTTGCAAGGTGCGTACATTCGGATACGACCAGAAGGTTTTTGGACGAGTTTGCCGGAGATGGTCCGACTTTTTGGTCTGTCGGAGCGACCGTTGTAACGTGGAGACTGCCTGGGCATTGGCTTTTTTTACAAGATCGATTGTCCGGGGCTGGGATTTAATTAAGGATAGACCCAATTCGGCCTGCCGATGTAGTCCTGCGCGTTTTTGACAGACGGGACAATGAGCGACATGTTCGGCGAGCCACCCGGATTCCAAACCCATCCATGCCGCCAGAGAATCACCGATCCTTCGTTGAAAACGCTTGATCGCTCGTATTGGCCCTCTACGTATTCTCATAAACCTCTACTCTCTTTCATCCGCCGCGCCCATCAGACGCGATAAATATGCAATCGCTTTACAGCGGTATACCCGTGCCGTCGCAGGTGTGATTCCGAGGATCTGACCAACCTGAGAATATGATAATTCCGCAAGGTCTCGGAGAGCTACCACTTCTCGCAGGTAGTCCGGCAATCGGGAAATAGCCTGCCGCAACCTGGTTTGCAGGGCTTTGGCGTCCAGGTCATATGCATAATCCACACGTTCCGAGATCGACGATGATGGAGCAATTTTTTCTATACTGCGTCGATGAACCTGTGCCCTTCGCATTAAAGTGATGGCTTCATTGGCAGCCGTGCGATACAGATAAGCGGAGATGTTGTCCGGCTTGGAATCCCCTCGAAAATGGGCCAGTTTCAGAAACGTCTGCTGGTATATATCACACACATCCTGTTCATTACCAAGAATCCGCCACAGCATTGTAATTAGACCGGGACCCTGCTTTTGCATGGCAGACAATATCCATCTTTGACTGCGGTCCACCGATGAAATGACCGAGCCTGTCCACAACAAATCCTGAATTGCCGTACGTACAGCCATATACGTCACACCCGGTTGCCATATTCTGAAACAGGGACGCGCTGCAGAACAATATGTTATCATGAAATATGCAAAAAGTCTCGGAAAAACGAGGTAGAATTGATAATATTCGATAATAAAAGAAAACCGGAAACAGCGCAAAATAAAAAAACTGCCCACAGCAGTTTCTCGCCCTCCAGCTATGGGCAGTATCAGCGAACTTCTCGCTAAACACCCTCCCCTTCACCCCCTCACTATATAGCATAATATCAAACAACGAACCTTTTCTCAATCAGGAGATATACCTATTTTTACAAGTAAGTTCACTGATAGTAGTGTTTTCGTATACCATGTACATTTCTAAATCGCTTTGAGAAGCTTCCCCCATGTGTTTCTCTATTGTCCGATATTCCCCTTTTTTCTGATTGAAACAGAGGTGTTTTTTGCTATTCTGCACTAAACAAGAAAGTTAAATATGATCCTATATTCCTGGAAAAACGTTTTACTATTTTTCGTCAGCGTATCTGCTACATTGGCTTCTACTTCTCCGACAGGACAATCCGATCCCAGAAATATCCGTTCCGGATCGATCATTTACGAGCATGGATATTGCGATCAGCCCTATGTGGTCCTTACGAAGGACGGAAACTGGTTGTGCGTATTTACTACCGGCAGCGGCCACGAAGGACAATCCAGTCAGTATATTGTCGCCACACAAAGCCGGGACCAGGGCCAAACCTGGTCCGAACCGGCTGAGATTGAATCCCCTGCCGGCCCCGAGGCCTCATGGGCCATGCCGTTGATTACTCCTTCTGGTCGAGTCTATGTCTTTTACGACTACAATGGAGACGCTATCCGTACTTTGAATGAAAAACCAATTCGAGCGGATATGCTTGGTTGGTACTGTTACAAATATTCCGATGATTCCGGTCTTACGTGGTCCAAACGTTATCGGCTGCCTGTCCGTGTAACGGCTTGTGACCGGAGTAATGACTGGCAGGGTCGAGTGCAACTTATGTGGGGGATTGGCAAACCGATTGTCTTTGACGGTAAAATGATCTTCGGATTTACCAAACTGGGCAGGTATATGCTGGACCAGGGAGAAGGCTGGTTTTTTCGCTCGGATAATATTTTATTTGAAACCAATCCTGACAAAATCAAGTGGCAAATGCTGCCTGACGGCGACCATGGTTTACGACGACCTGTTTTCGGTTCGGTGCAGGAGGAACAGAATCTCGTCTGGCTTGGTGGAGAGCGATTGTATTGTATTTATCGCACCACGATGGGGTATCCGGTTCACAGCTACAGTCAGGATGGGGGGCATACCTGGAGCACACCTGAGATCGCTACTTATACGCCTTGCGGCAAACCTATTAAACACCCGAGAGCCTGCCCTCGCATTTGGCGCTGTCAAAACGGCAAATTTCTGTTCTGGTTCCACAATCACGGGGGAAAAACGTATGATGACCGCAACCCAGTCTGGATCAGCGGCGGTCTCCTGAAGAAGGGAAAGATGTACTGGTCCCAGCCGGAGATTCTGCTGTATGATGAGAATCCAAAAACACGAATGAGTTATCCGGATCTGATCGAACAGGATGGCCATTATTATATAACTGAAACGCAGAAGTCCGTCGCTCGGATCCATGAAATCGATGCCTCTTTGCTGGAGGGTGTATGGACTCAGGAACTCAAATCATCCGATCCTGTAGAAGGGTGTGTTCTTTCCATACACCCCCAAAAAGGCTCTCCTTCTGAAAACATCCAAATGCCCACCCTGCCGGAATCAAAAGAAAGACAGGGATTCAGCATAGAAATGCAGCTTCAACTTTCGAACTTTAAAGCCGGACAGATTTTGCTTGATTCCACGGCCCGAAGCGATAATGGCATACGAATTCAAACGACAGAGAAGAAAACGGTTGAGATTGTGCTTCAGAGCGGACGGCAGCAGACACGATGGGATTGTGATCCAGAGGTTTTAACAACAAGTAAAGAACATCATATAGTGATTACGGTCGACGGCGGTCCTAAAATCATTATGTTTCTTATAGACGGCCTTCTCTGCGACGGAGGAATGTATCGTCAGTTCGGCTGGGGGCGTTGCAAGAGTCAACAAATGAATCTTGATCCTGTCAATCCTTTGTTTCTGGCGTCCGGGAAAACATTGAAACGACTGCGTTTGTACAATCGTCCTCTACGAACGTCGGAAGCGGTTAGACTGTATCACCAGAGTCAATAAGGATCTAACAATTCTGTTGAGTTGTCTCATTTTTTCATTACAATAACCAGCCATTAAATCAATCGCGGATGAGTACATGTTCGGGCTTTCGATCGTTGATATTCTGATCATAGTGCTGTATTTCGCAGTAATCCTTGTGATAGGATTTCGGGCGATGCGGCATATCCGTAATCAGGAGGATTACTTCCTGGGGGGCCGTCGGTTCGGCAAGCTGGTACAGATTTTTGCCGCTTTCGGTCAGGGCACCAGTGCCGACAGTGCGGTAGGAACCACCACCACAACCTACAATAACGGCGCTTCGGGGATCTGGAGCGCTCTTTTATTTCTCTGGGGAACACCGGTTTATTGGTTTACTTCCCCATGGTATCGGCGGCTTCGGGAGCTTACTCTGGGCGATTTCTTTGAAGAGCGTTATGCTTCGAAACGGATGGCCGGTTTTTATGCTATCGTAGCTTCTCTATGGCTGATGCTGTTTATTGCGATAGGCATGAAAGCTGTTTCCGCGACCGTGCTGGGGGTGACCACCAAGTCTCCTACAGAACTATCCGTCCAGGAACAAACAGAATATGATCAAGCTATCGAATTGGATTCTCTTATCGCAGGGAAAGCCAAAGGAAATTTAACAGATACCCAGAAACGTCGTCTGCAGGAACTGGAACTGGCCCATCCTCGAAAGGAGTTTTCCCATTTTACGGAAATAGAAGTCATCCTGACAATTTGCGCGATAGTATTTATTTATGCAATTGCCGGCGGACTCGAAGCGGCAGTGTATACAGACATGCTCCAGGGAATTTTCATTATCGTGCTTTCGGTGATTTTAATTCCATTCGGTCTGGCCAGAATTAACACAATGTATGGCGGTTCCGGGCCTATGGACGCGGTGCGGACAATTCATCATCGATTGCCGCAATGGTATTTTGATATTTTCGGCTCATCGCAAACTCTGGATTTTACGTGGTATTACATTACTTCCATATCGCTATTAATTGCCGTAACCGTAGCCGTTCAGGCCAATCAGATGAACGCGATCGGTTCTGCTAAAGATGAACTGACGGCTCGGATCGGTTTTACAGCCGGTTGTTTCATGAAACGGTTCTGTACGGTGCTTTGGGGTGTAACCGGTTTAATCGCCATCACCCTGTATTCCGCCCGGATCAAGGATTCCGACCTGGTCTGGGGCCATGCTACACGCGATCTGCTAGGAGGATTGGGACTGGGACTGGTGGGACTGATGATCGCCTGTCTGCTGGCAGCCCTGATGAGCAGTGCCGATATGATGATGATTACCGCTTCGGGAGTATTGACGCGGAATCTGTATCGTCTCTTATTGCCGAATTTTGAAGAAAGACATTATGTGCTGGTCGGCCGAATTCTGGGTGGTGTCGTTTTACTTGGAGCGGCTTTGTTTGCCTGCTGGTTTTCCACTGTGCTGCAGCTTCTCAAGATGATCTGGGAGTTTAATGCAATTCTGGCAGCCGCATTCTGGTGCGGTATGAAATGGCGCCGTACGACACGGATCGGAGCATGGTCTTCTATGCTCGTGACATCCCTCTTTTTCGCCGTTGTTCCTGCCATAGGCCCCTGGCTTTTCCCTTCCCTGCGAACCAGCGCAATTCTGCTCAAACAAACCGATCCGGCGCCGATTACAAGGACCTATCAGGCACAGCAAATGGATGTGGAACAGCGTCAAAAGGAGATTGACGAGTGGAATCAGCAACACGAACCGGGACAGATATCGGAATCCCGACTACAAGCGATAGTGCCCGGTCAAAGTATTGAAAAAATAATTCAGCCGCCACGGAAAAGCATCTTCTGGTCCAAAGGTATCGAAATCCAAAACGGACAACCTCAGGGCCAGGGGTGGCTGTACATCGAACTGGTAGCAATCGATTATTTCATGGATTTATCAGCATTGCCATATGCCATGGTTGAGACGATTCGTACGCTCATTCGACTTGTACTGCCGTTCGTGATTATTATACTTGTGTCACTCATGACCCGGCCGGATCGGAAAGAATCGCTTGACTGTTTCTATGTCAAGATGCGAACCCCGGTTCATGTTGATAAAAAACAGGACCAAGAGGAAATGATACGATCATTCGCCGATCCGATGCGATTTCAGGAAAAGTTGCTTTTCCCAACGTCTCAATTTGAATTTTTCAAATGGGACAAAGTTGACATAATCGGATTTGCCCTGTCTGTGCTGACAGTGCTGGGTATCATCGCAATGTTATCTTTTTTGCTCCAATTAGGGACATAGGAAAACAATGACATCTCTGGAACGAGTACTTCAGGCTGTATCACATGGGCAATCGGATCATGTTCCACTGGATCTTGGCAGCAGTTTTACAACCGGGATCACAAGAAATATCTGCAAACGACTTTGTGCATCTCTGGGATTCGATGGAAATCCGGAATTGTATGATGTGGTTCAACAACTCGCCGTCGTACCGGAAGAAGTGCTGGCCCGACTCGGAGTGGATGTACGAGGATTGATCCCCAATGTGATACGGAAAAATCCACCAGTTGAAGATTATGGCGATTTTGAACAGTTTGAGGATGAATGGGGCATCATATGGAAACGGCACTTGGGAGGGCTTTATTTTAGCGCCACAGCAACCAAACTTGGTGGGAATATCTCCAGACAAGACATCGAACAGTTTGACTGGCCCGATACGGGTGATCCTGCCCTCTTCGACGGACTGGCTCAGCAAGCTGAGGTATGGCACAAACAAGGATACGCGATTATTCTGGAATCGGTTTGTGCAGGTATCTTCGAAATGGCCGGGCGTGTGCGCGGTGTCGAACAATTTTATATGGACCTGGCTTTACAACCGGATCTGGCTCTGGCATTGATGGATACGTTTGTCGAATTGAAGATTCGGTTTTATGAAGCAGCCGCTCGCCATCTGGGATCTTATGTACAGTTTATTCGAGAAGGCGATGATGTGGCGGGCCAGGAGACATTTCTGGTCAGTCCACAAATGTATCGGGATATTATTAAGCCGCGACATAAACTGTTATTCGAAGCGCAAAAGCGTTTATTTCCCAAGCCTTTTTTTGTGTGGTTTCATTCCGACGGTGCGATTTTTGATCTCTTGCCCCACTTCATTGAAATCGGCGTCGAGGTTCTCAATCCTCTCCAATTGACTGCCAAAGGCATGGATGCAGAACGGATTAAGGCAGAGTACGGCAAGGATCTGGCATTTTGGGGGGCAGGGATAAACACGCAGCAGACGCTGCCGCGCGGTACGGTGGATCAGGTACGGGAGGAAGTCGTCCAGCGCATGAAAATCTTAAAAACCGGTGGTGGATTTGTCTTTGGAACCGTGCATAATATTCAGGACGATGTGCCGGTTGAAAATATATTAGCTATGCTTGATGCGTGGCAGGAACACTGTATTTATTAAAGAGTATATTCCAGCAAGAATTAGTTTGTCTTGATAGTCCGGGCACAAAACTTCACCTTTTTTGTAGTTTCGTGACAATGAGAGAGTAATGGATTCATCCAGGTCTGTTTTAAAAACAATAAGATATATATATCGATTCACAGCGATATTACTTTTACATTGCATTTTGCTTTTGGTTCTGATGAACCTTCTCCTTTTTGCCATCCTTACAATCCAGGATGCAATTCAGCCAATAGACAAGGCAAATCCTGTCGTCAAGCTGTACGGTAAAGACACCATTTTCCAGGCCTATCCTGATCTTAGCGATCAGGAAGTGGAAGAGTTGCTGACGGAGACATGGAGCCGCTCCCGCTGTTATATGCCTTTTGTGCAATTTAGCGAAAAACCGTATACGGGTAAATATGTAAATGTGTCCCAAGCCGGATATCGAATATCAAAAGAACAGCGGCCCTGGCCTCCTTTGAAGGAGGATCTAGTGATTTTTGTCTTTGGCGGCTCCACCACCTTTGGATATGGCCTTCCGGATGAACAGACAATTTCCTCTTACCTGCAACAATCACTCGCCTCTACGACACAACAATCCGTCGCCGTGTACAACTTTGGGTGCGGCAGTTACTATTCGACACAGGAACGAATTCGATTTGCACAGCTTCTAACCTCCGAACATGTTCCTGATATCGCCGTTTTTATTGACGGCCTGAATGAATTTCTCTATGCCATAGATGAACCGGGATATTCCACCCTGCTTCGCGAATTTGTGGCCGGTCAAACACCTACTCTTCAGGAAGAATGGTTTAAGCGCCTGCCGATGATGCAAGCCGTCGCCAGAATACAAGAAAACAAGAAAGAGGAAGCACAAGATCACACCAGGTTCGTCTATACGGAAGAAAGTCGGAAATACGTATTGATGATGCTTTCTCGTTATCTTGACAACCAAAAGTTGATCCAGGCAATGGGAGAAGCTTTTAATGTCCGGATGCTCTTTGTATGGCAGCCCATTCCCATGTATAAATATGACACGAAATATCACCCTTTTCTCAAGACGGAAGATTGGGACGTTGTTCTTGCTGAATATGGATATGAAGAGTTATCCCAAAAGAAGGATCAATTGGAATTAAATTCATCCTTTTTTTGGTGTGCGGATATGCAACAGAACCTAAACGAATTATTATACGTAGATCAGGTTCACTATAATTCTCGAATGTCTCAACTTTTGGCCGACACCATTGCCAACCGAATTATTTCTCTGGAATATATACATCCTTAATTATAAACTAAATGCAGGTTTCTGAGTTCCTTGAAAGCCAGCTTTATACACAGACCGGAATCCGGAAAAGACTTTCAAAAAACGAAAAGGCATTTCATGAGGAAGCACGGCTCGTTTGCCATAAAGAACGGAAGAGGAAAGGAGTACAGGGTATGAATCAGGACAGTAATCTTACGAGAAGAGGTTTCTTAAAACGTTCAGCGGGCATAACTGCCGCCGCAACCGGCGCTGGTTTATGGGGCACACAAAAAAGCTGGGCTGGGGCAAATGACCGGATCAATGTCGCCGTGATCGGCATTCACGGGATGGGACAAAATCATATCCAAAACTATCAAACCTTAAAAAATGTACAAGTTGCGGCAATCTGTGATGTGGATGAAAATCTGTATCCCGGCGTGATTCAAAAACATTTTACTGGGAAAAATCTTCCCAAACCCAAGACCTATTATGATATTCGCAAACTGCTGGAAGACAAAGACATTGATGCCGTATCCGTTGTTACTCCCAACCATTGGCATTCCCTGGCCGCAATCTGGTCGATCCAGGCGGGTAAACACGTCAGCGTGGAGAAGCCCTGTTGTCATAATTTCTTCGAAGGACAGAAATTAGTGGAGGCATCCAAAAAGTACAATGTGATCGTACAGGATGGGGCCGAACAAAGAAGCAATCTATGTTCCCAGTCGGCCGCGAAGTTTCTTGCCGATGGCGGTCTGGGCGAAGTATACCTGTCCAAAGGACTTTGTTATAAATGGCGTAATACCATCGGTAAAAAAACGGATGAACCGATTCCTTCCGGTGTCCATTATGACCTGTGGCTTGGTCCGGCTCCCAAGCGACCGTTTAATCCCAACCGTTTTCATTATAACTGGCACTGGAATTGGGACTACGGTAATGGAGACATGGGAAACCAGGGCGTTCATGAGATGGATATTGCCCGTTGGCTTTTGGGCGTTAAGCTGCCTCGCCGTGTTTGTGCGATGGGCGGTCACTTTATGTTTGATGACGATCAGAATACACCGAATACACTGATGGCGGTGTTCGAATTCGATAATCCTGAAGGCGGAGGGGATAAAAAGAAAATCCTCCAGTTCGAAACACGCCACTGGATCAGCAACCGTGAAGATCCGTTATGGCTCAAGACTGATCCTGATGCCCGTTCAGGCTATATGATCAGTGCCGATAACACGATCGGTAATCTGGTCTATGGCTCAAAGGGTTATATGGCCAAGACGGTTTCGGAATGGAAGACCTATATGGGGCAGAAACGCGAGGCTGGACCGACCGGTTCCGGCTCAGGCAATCACTACCAGAACTATATCGATGCGATTCGGGATGGCAATCCGAAGACCTTCAATAAAAGCATCGAAGAGGGTTTTTATTCCTGCGCCCTGGTGCATCTGGCCAATATCTCGTACCGTCTGGGACGATCTCTCGATTTCGATCCGGAAATCCGGCGATTTGTCAATGATGACCAGGCCAATGCCATGCTGGCGCGTGAATATCGAAAGCCTTTCGTAGTCCCTGACAAAGTATAATCCTGCAAGTATCCTGAACCTGCGCCCCTGAAAGGATTTCCAGAGAAGGGTGTCTTATAGAACGTCTGACTTTGTCCGGTTTCTATAGGACTTAATGGAATAACAGAATCCCCACATTCTCAGTTTAGCAATTTGATTCATACATTCTCCAGATACAATCGTAAAGCCATTTCTTATCGGAATCATGGACAATTATGATAACCAGGAATAGAATCTGCTCTGATTTTCAGAAAGTTCGATAAAATCACTTCTTCCTATTTGCGGGTTGGCCGGTTGTTTTCTAGGTTATATATGGAGGCATACGACGGATAAAAACCCGTCGACCTGGGAAGACTTTTGATGTTTTTCGGAAGGGAGAAAACTGTGTTTGGATGGCGGAGTAAGGCATTGGGGATGCTGATCGTGTATTTCGCAGGTTTCGCGACCGCAATTTACGCTTTGGCGCCTGCACAAGATTGTCCCGATCGAGGGTCTTTTACGATCAACCTGGCCGGTGGAGAAGCAACCGAATGGGGCGACAAGACAGAGCGGTTCGCGGTCACTGCTAAAGCGGGGATCGGCAATTTCCTGCGTATCGCCGAGGAAAAGGCTGTCGCAGTGGGTCGAATCCTTCAGGCCCAAATGGCCGAGCAGCGACGAAGCACTGAGAAATAGCTTTACTGTCGGTCTTTGGTGTTGATTTTCTGAGTGTGAAAGTCATGTGGCATCTTTCTGCAGGATTATATCTATACAACCGACCATTTCTGTAGATATGGCCGGTTTTTTTGTTCCTCGAATTGCCCTTTCCTTCCTACATATTCTTCCTGTATACTCCCCTTTCTGATTGTTGTCCTGGAATGAAAGTGGAGATAGGATACGATATGCAACAGCAAACACGATATGGACTCATTTTCGATGTGGACGGCGTGATTGCCGATACCGAGGCGATCAATGCCCGTGCTTCCATTGCCATGTTTGAAGAATTATTCGGTCTTAAGGGCGTCCATCGCGACGACTTCGAGAATGGTTTGGGCCGGGGAGCGGCGGCCTATGTACGAGCCGCGGCAAGCGTTCATGGATTCGAAATGACCGACGAACAGGTACAGAAGGCAACGGATCGAAGACAAAAAAACTTTCTGGCGATTTTGGAAAAAGAACCTTTGCCGGCCTTTCCCGGAGTATTGGAACTAATCCAAACCGCTATGGACTCCCCCGATTTTTACGTTGCCATTGCCACATCAAGCACTCGCGAAAAATCTGAAGCAGTGCTGAAATCCGCCCGAATCCCCTATCAAAAGCTCACCTACATCACGGGAAGCGACGTAATAAAAAAAAAGCCCGATCCAGACTTATTCCTTACCGCCTCTGCCCGAGCCGGCGTAGATCCGGCTATGAGCGTCGTGATCGAAGACGCCCCCGATGGTGTCAAAGCCGCTAAAGCCGCCGGTGCCAAATGCATCGCTGTCACCAACTCCACTTCAGCAGATAAACTTACAGAGGCGGACAAGGTGGTGAGCACGTTGACGCAGATTGACCTGGATACGATTCGTCAATTACTGGCTGTCTGAGAGAACATCCTGATTTACCTTTTAGCGGCAGATAAATCGACGATATGTACTGTTTGTTCGCTCTTGGCAAGTATTGTTTCGATCAGATTAAACCACTTGTCGCATTTGTCCAGAACGGCACTGTCACTTGTAACGATAATGTCCCGACATTGTGTCAGATCATAGTCGCATCGGTCCGTTAATTGGACGCGCCAGGGCCATCTATTTCCCGTGGCAAGCTTATTCACAATCTTCTTGAGCCTGCCCGAATTCGAGACAGGTTTATCAAACAACCAGGATACTGATACCGGCTCGAGTTGTTCCAGCACCCGCCCAATCGCATCCAAGGCCGGAATGGTTTCTTCCACCTTCCTGTAGGAACCATGCAGACTGGCCAGGTCCCGAAAACATCCATCGACAGCATGAAACAATAGACCATCGCTTAAAAAAGCCTCCACTGTGATCAACACATTGTATCCGTCAATACATATCGGTCTGGCTCTGATTTGTTCAGATCCAACACATCGGGCCCGCCGATGCTTGGCCTGGGTATCCGTACATCCACACCGCATGAGAGCCAGACGTTGACGGCGAACCAGTTCGAAGCGGTCACCCACCAGTTTAAGCGAGCTATTGGAGGCATATCCGTGGTTGAGCAGCCAGATATAATCTTCCAGAGCAGCTTGCAGGATCGAAACCTGTGCTTGGCTGAAGAGGCTCGCATCGTCCGGATGAGGACCACGATGTTTTCGTTTATCCGGCATAGCACCCTTTTCCGAACCTGTAATATTACCATAAAGCATTATGATATACCATGTTATGACTAATGACGTCGTTGGACAAGAGCAAAATCGTTGCATCCGATCCACGAATCCGTTATATAGCATTGGTACTTATGGATACAGATCAAATACTGGGATGCATTCTGGTGGCCGCATCATTGACGGCTATCGTCACCTTGACATTATGGGCCCGGCGGACCATTCATCGGATCGCCGCCAACGGATATCGTACGGCCCGACAGACCTTGAAGGGATTCAATAGTGACAAGTGATTCTGCCCCACCCACTACCGAAGGGATGGCAAGTTCGAGCAGTTCTCTTGCGCCGGAACTGAGCCGCGATTTGTCCCTGTTCCACATCACTATGATGGGATTGGGAATGATGATCGGAGCAGGTGTCTTTTTGGGAATGGGTATTTCCATCGGCAAAGCCGGCCCCGGCGGGCTGGTATTGACGTTTGCATTAAACGGTCTTCTGGCTCTCCTGACAGCGATGTCTTTTGCCGAGTTGAGTTCAGCAATCCCGCGTGCGGGAGGTGCATACAATTTCGCCCGGATCGGCTTTGGACGCGGCCCCAGCTTTCTCGCAGGATGGATGGAGTGGTTTGCCTCCTCTGTCGCCGGCGCGATGTATGCCTTGACTTTTTCACTCTATACCCTGCGGTTCATTGAACGAATCGGGTGGATGAATGGATTATATTCCCTGTTCCACATCACACAGAGCACACCCCAGGCAGATCACCTGGTTGAAGGTGTTATCAAAATCGTCGCCGTCGCCACTGCGCTTTTATTCATTTATATCAACTTTCGCGGTGCCTCCGAGACAGGTAAAATCGGCGCAATCATCACGATGGGCCAAACCCTTTTTGTGGTCACTATCGGTATTTTCGGTATTTTCACTGTTCTCCGAGATCCGTCCCGTCTCCATAATTTTACACCTTTTATGCCTTATGGATGGTCACAACTTATGGCGACGATGGGGTTTACCTACGTGGCATTTGAAGGATATGAAGTAATCGCTCAGGCAGGAGACGAGGCCATTGAACCACGAAAGAACCTGCCCAAGGCCATGCTCTATTCCGTCTTGATCGTCACGATTATCTATGTACTGGTTGCCTTTGCCACCGTCATATCGGTCAAGGCGGGTTCATCCGATGTAGAAGGCGCCCCATGGGAGTGGATCGGCAGCTTCGGTGAAAAAGGCTTCGGCGAAGCGGTTGCCCGTCTCATGCCGTATGGAAACTTTATCCTCACCCTGGCGGTTATTTTCTCTTCCACATCCGCTTTGAATGCAACGATCTATTCAGCCACCCGTGCTTCCTATGCGTTGGGGCGAGATCGAATGCTTCCGAAGTTTTTTGCCTCGATTCATAAAGTTCGCAAGACGCCCTTTGGAGCGTTGCTATGCACGGCCGTGATTGTCCTGGTCGTAGCGACCATGCTGCCGACTAAAGATGTGGCTTCCAGCGCAAGCATTATGTTTCTGTTCCTGTTTTTTCTAGTCAACCTGTGTGTGATCCGGATTCGTCGCAGCATGGCCGATGAGCTGAATTACGGTTTCATTATGCCGCTATTTCCTTTGTTCCCGATCCTGGCGATTCTCTGCCAGGTTCTGCTGGCCGTCTGGCTTGTGCATATGAGCTGGATCGCATGGATTGTCGCCCCTGTCTGGATTTTTACGGGTATTCTAATTTATCAATTGTATTCCAAATCGCGAGCGATCACGACAGCGGACGAGATTCTCGTTATCGAGGAACGTCCTCCCGCCATGCAGGAAGCGGAACGATATCCAATTATGGTAGCCCTGGCCAATCCGGAAAATGCCGCAACTCTGGTGCGAACGACCTATCGTCTGGCCGAGGCCAAAAAGGCGCGTGTCGAATTGATTCATATGGTCTCAGTCCCAGACCAGATCTCCCTTCACGATGCCGAACGATATATCAAACCCGGCAAGGAAGCCCTGGTCGAAGCCATGTTGTATTTGAAAATGCATTTTCCGCTCAGTACCACGATTCGATATTGTCGAAGCATCGCGCGGGGCATTATCTCAGCGATCCGGGAGAAAAAAACACGCATGCTGGTTCTGGGTTGGCATGGCCGACCTACGACGCATTTATTCAATCTTGGTTCAACTATCGATCCGATTATTGAACAGTCTCCCTGTAATGTTGTTGTTCTCAAGGATTGCGGTGGAAATAAGGCGTTCCATAACGTACTGGTTCCGATTGCCGGCGGTCCGCACGGAGCGTTTGCATTGGAAGTGGCCGATATTCTCACTGAACCGGAAGGGAAGATTACACTGTTGACTGTGGATACGGGCGATCGAAAATTTGACCTGGAGGCATTTCTCGATGCGCAGGTCGAACGGCTCGGTCTCGGGCGAAATCGATTTACCACGAAAGTAGTACAATCCAAAGCTCCATTGCGAACCATTCTTTCCGAGACATGGGAAGCCGATCTGGTGGTCCTGGGGACAACCAATCGTCCGCTGATTCTAGAGGTGACGGGCCAGTCGTTACCCGAAAAGCTCGCCCGACGCTGCGGCAAGCCCACGGTCATCGTTAAATCCGATGCAGGCGTCCGCTCCTGGATCAAACGCTGGATATAATCCATGGTCGCCATAACAAAACCATGGTGTTCCAGATTTGTATTTCCCGTCTATTGAGCCGATACATTCTCATTATGCTTCTCAGTAATATCGTCGAGTACATCGGTCTCAGACGAGGTTTTTTAAAAGAAAGAAACCTTGGTCATCACCAATTGGTATCCCCAAACGGCCAAAAGGAAATTTAATTATAACTGTACTCCACCACCACTCCCTATCATGAAAGCGGCTTTCTGGATCAAAGCAATGTAAGCCTATATGATGTCGCTTGTCATCTTCATCGAATTCCCAAATATCTTCAGAAGTTAAACGATCTCCCTTGGTTGGAGAAAACATATAAGTGTATGATCCGTCACTCTTTAATACCAATGTGTGAATGCCACCGTTAAATAGTCTTGAATCACCTGGGGTTGAATAGCCAAAAATATCCACGTACCTCCCCTCATATGTCCCAATCATGGACTCGTAAGTTATTTCCTTACACCATCCCTTAATGCCCAGATAGACGATCACGACCAGGATCAAGAAGCAAATACATACTAAAACAATCAGGTTGATGATCCAGCGTCGAGACAATAGGATTATTCTTCTCCCGGTCATCTCAAGCCCTCCTGCAGTTTCATCACATGGCTTATGTTTTCGTCTATATGCAGAGACGAGAAAGGAGAGCTATCCCGCGCAGTTTTTTCCAGAACTCCCACTAAAATCCGGAAAACGATCTTTTCTGCCGAATGGTGGATAGGGGTGATAACAATACATTTTAGGGATGTTCCTAGTCGGATTCACCGGATTGGGCTTTGTCCCCTGCCGGGGCCAGGCTGACATTCTGGGCGCGCATGCCTTTTTCGCCCTGGGCGATTTCGAACAGAACCCGGTCGCCCTCGTCCAGCGTCCGCAGCCCATCCTGCACAAAACTGGTATAGTGGATAAAGATATCCGGCCCCCCCTGGCCGTCGATAAAACCATAGCCTTTTTTCTTATCGAACCACTTAACCGTGCCTTCCAATTCGACTTCTCCTACAAATCCAAGAGAATTCACAAGAAACCCTGCGATCAAGATGCAGGATACCCGTAAACGTTGGTTGACCGTTGTTTTCGAAATGCCATTGTTTTTATACCGTCGGGCGTTCGCCAGGCGTCGGAACAGGAGCTTCCTGCTTCGGAGGCGCCTTGACCAGTTTCTGCCGCATTAACCGCCCCATTTTGAATTTCACCGTTCGCTTGGAAGGAACGTTCACCGGATCCAGCGTTTTGGGGTTCTGCGCACGTCGCGCAGCACGGGTTCGCGTCTCAAAAACGCCGAAATCCCGAAATTCCAGCCGGTTGTCCCTTGCCAGTTCGTCCACCACCTCATCCAGAAAACACTGCACGATTCGCTTCACGACGACTCGTTTAGCCTGTGTAATTTCTGCAATCCGGTCGATGAGTTCTTTCTTTGTAACGGTTGCCAT
>JAFGPC010000122.1 GCA_016926155.1 Sedimentisphaerales bacterium | reverse complement strand
GGTGAAATATCTTCATGCTCCTCATCGTGTTCTTCTGTGATCTGCGGTTTTGGTTGCGTAAAATTCATTCCAAGAACGGGCAGGATAATCTTGAGTTGTTCCAGGAAATACTCCATATCAGAGACATCCGCTTCGGGTAATAACGGCAGTGGGGGGCTGGTCCCATTCGTTAATTCGGCCCGGCCGGATAATTGGATCATTTGAATAAGGCGGCTTTCAAGATAACGCACATGGGCCTTTGTAAGGTTTTCATCCTTGCTGAGTATGAGAACAGCCTTTACCCAGAAATCCTTTGTTTTTTCATGATCATCAACAATTCGCGACAGAACATTGTCGCTTTCTCCCACATAGACACAATCACGATTGATAACGTTGGGACTTGGGCCTACGAGCAGATAGGTTCCGGTTCGACGAACATCGTTACGTTCGGCGAGTTTGGCAAGTTGTGCCCGGGGCGCAACAATCACCTTGCCAATCCAGTTCATGATTTCTGCTGTCAATAGCCCATATGGCTGTCCGTCAACCAAGAATATTCTAATGCTCTTGCCCATTAGATATCTCCTCGAGTTCTTATTTATATTTTTCCCGACTATTGTACTGTCTTTTGCGAGTAAACTCAGATGGAGGGCTTATTGATCAGCATTTGTTTCTGCTTAATGTATCTTCTGCCGTATTGATTCAAAATTCGGGCCTTTGGGCATGATGAACAGACATTGATCTTTACTTCGTTCCGACCAGAGTTCACCCAAAGCACGTTTCTCTTTTGAATCGTCATTTGACCAACGATCAGCCCCTTTGTACTCGACTACAAGGATTCGGCCATCGGTAAGCCTGCATACAAAGTCAGGGTAAAATTTATCAGTAGAGGTCTGAAGCCAGAAAGAAGATTCAACTCGACGTTCCAGATTTCTTACCCATATCTCGACTTCATCAAGGGAATCTAAAAATAAAGCACATTCAAATTCTTCGCCGTCAGATTTGAGTTCACCGACAAGATGGAATAAATGCTTCTTCCATTGATAACCGCCTTCATAATACCAATTCGGCGCATAGTGATCAGGATTATATATCAGACATAGCTCCGGACTTGTTTCAATGATCTCAGTTTCTGACTCAAATAATATTTTCTGATAGGCTTGATGATGATGAAAAAGACGATATGTTTCGATCTTCTCCTTGATCGCCTGAATCAATCGAAACTTATGTCGAGCTAGATGTTCGACTTCCAACTTCCGGGCATCCATCAAACCAGTAAGAACATTGTGAATAAAGAGGCTTGACTGAACTTGAGTAATATCAGGGTGGGGAATCTTGCCGTCGATCCAGTTGGTCAGTTCAGCAAGTGTCCATCCCTTTTCATACTCAAAAAGGCTTAATTGCGTATGGATTTCACGGATATAGTCGGTCATTTGGACATGACCGTCCTCTGTAACATCGATCTGTCCGGCTTCCCCGTTTGCATAATCCGACGGGAATTCTTTTTCAGTAAGGGATGGATCACATTCGGCAAGATTCCACGGGATAGCTAGGAAGTGGTCTTCCTCGAAAAGTTCAAGCTGGTTGTCGATTCGTATTCCTAAACGAGGAACGCTCAATGTTACACGTTCAACCTTGCCCGAAGCGGCTGCAACTCGGCCCTGAGAAGCATGGTAGATGCGTTCTATTGCTTGACGATCTTGCTCACTCAAACATCTTTGCTGGAGTAATTCTTTTTGTTCGTTGGATAATAGCCCTCTGACCGTAAGCGTGCTACTCTCAGAATTGTATGCTACACGGGGTGATAAGTCGGGCGGTAAATCTTCCAGATCCGGAGCCTCAGAGAGTGTTTCTGATGATTCCACAAAAAGGGTGCCTGTATCGAAAAGGTCTTGAGGCTTGTCTGGCACAATAAGATCAGCAGCTTCCATCTTCTGAAAGCCTGCTCCTTCAATCAAGGCATCCCGCAGTGAATTGGCGGTATGTATGAAATTGGGCGATGCGGCAAAGGCATAAGCACAGTTAAGAGCTTCATTTTCCTTCTTTTTGGCTCGTGGGAGTCGTAAAATACGACCTAGCACCTGTTCGACAGATCGGGCAGTACTGATTTCTGAAACGCTGCAAAGAATGTAAGCAAAAGAACAATCCCATCCTTCGGCAAGAGCCTTAACCGTAATAATAAAACGGATAGGGCAATCAGGATCAAATAAGTCGACGCCCTTAATTTCCCGCTGTGAACCCGTGGCTATTGCGATTTGCTCTTCCGGAATATGAAATTCCGTAATAAGCGTCTGCTTCAAGGTATCAACATTGATATCGTTTCCAGTAACGGACTGAGCCTGTAAGAGCATGATCGGGCGTATGTATTCACCACTCTGTTTTTGCTCTTTTTCAGCTTCTTTTGTAAGCATATGATGGGTTTGGATGGCATCGGATACGATTTCCTGCCATGCAGCCCTTGTCCTCAATCGGATCGGCAGTTTGATCATTTCCGCTTCTTTGAGTTCAAGCGCGGAGACATGATGAAGGATATTGCTGGCAAATAAGCCTCGTTGCGGATCGTGTTTCGTTTCCGGAGTAGCCGTAAACTCGATAATACAGGAAGGATTGAAACGGTTCAGTGTGTCGAAGGACAATGGTGTTCGTGCATTGTGTGCCTCGTCCATAATCACAACCGGATGGCGCATGGATAACACATTGGCCAACGAGTAATCGATAGTCCCATCTGTCGTTTTTTCGAGACTGGAACGGATCATCGGTGGAAGATCACTAAAGTGATGTTGTAACGCCCCAGCCGATTCATAGACCTTTCGACCCTCCGTATCGGTAACGCGAAGGGCTTGAAGTGTGGTCACGATGATGCAGGTAGCCCCATCCAGATCGGCTCTTGTTACATACAATGCCTCAGTTAACTCCAGAATTTTAATATTACCGGAAAAGGCTGCATCGAGTACTTGACGATAGGGATGGTGCCGATTCTTAAGGGCTTCCAGTGTTTGGTTTACAATGGCATTGGAGGGTGCAAGCCATAAACAGACGGCCCGTTCAGCCTGTAAAAATTCACGAGCGGCAATATGTAACGAATGGCATGCCATGAAAGTTTTACCCCCACCTGTGGGAACTCGTAGGCAGACATAAGGCATGTTTTCCATATGAGGAACATCACGATACGGACGTTCCATCGCTAGAACGAAAGCGGCTTTTGCTCCATGTCGACAGATCGCCCGAAAATATTGCTCCAATGCCTCCAAAGATCGTTGCTGATATTCTTTTAGCTGAAGCATCTTTCCTCCCTGAGACCCTATGAAACACTGATTTGATAGGGAATTTGTTTAAAGATAATCCCTTCACGTTTGAGTCTGGAAATCCCCAAACGACATCCTTCACCATAAATGACCTTTGGACCTTTATGGACTGGAAGTTCGGCTAATACCTTGCTTGTCAAGATATTGCCTCCATTGGCTCTCTTGTCACCAAGGATTCCATTAAAAAGAAAATAAACGGCTACATCATTAACAATTCCAAGTAAGGGTGAGGTTTCTTTTTTCTTTGGTTGTTTAGGGATTGGTTCACCTGTCTCAGTGAAAAATACGTGTGTCGCCAAATCTGCAAAGGTTACTTCAGAATGAATCTGACCTGTCTTGTCAAATATCGGGTATGCCAATTTACAGTATCGAAATCCACTATCGAAGATTTTATGTTCCCCGGAATTTTCCGTTCTTTTTTTGTATTCAGTCAATACTGTGTTGAGTCTTGTCTTTGTTATGTTTTGGCAAATATCAGATTCCATCTCAATGCAAATGAATCGACGTTTCCCCCCGTCCGCCTCATTTGCCGCTAATACAGCTTGTCCGGTTGTTCCGGTTCCAGCAAAACTATCAAGAATGATTGAATCTTTATTGGTCGAAATTTCTATTATACGACGTAAAAGTCGAGTTGGTTTAGGGCTGATAAAAACAGATGCGGAATTGTCAAACTGAACTGTTGCCAGCAATTCCTTCTTAGCTTCTTGTGTGTTACCTACCTCTTTGTGAAACCAGATCGTGTCAGGTGTAACACCTTCCTTGACTTCCGATAGAAAACGCTTGAGCCTCGGTACGTTATTATTACTCTTTCCCCACCAAATTCGTTTATCTTTGTCAAGCTCCTCGAATTTCTCCTTTGAGAATCGCCAATACATTCCTTTAGGAGGGCCAGAGATAGTTCGCCCACCTGGACATTTGATGCTATAAATTCCAGCGTTATAAGGATTTCGTGCTGAACAATCACCAGAAGTCCAAGGCCCACGTGGGTCGTTGTCTGGATTTTTATATCGTTTGTTTGCAACGTCTGATCTTTCTATTAGATTCGGACGCCATATATTCGCATTTTTACTATAAACTACTATATAGTCATGGCTTTCTGAAAGATGACGGGCTGTATTTTTTGTTGAAAATATCTTTTGCCAAATAATCGAAGCAATGAAATTTTTTTTCCCATATATTTCGTTCATCATAGAACGTAAGTTGTGTATTTCATTGTCATCAATTGATATGAAAATCGCACCATCTTCACTTAAAAATTCCCTCAGCACTGCCAATCTTGGGTACATCATACATAACCACTTATCATCTCTTGAAAGGTCTTCTGCCTCCTTGCCGACTACATGTCCGAGCCATTTTCGAATTTCAAAAGAATTGACGTTGTCGTTATAAATCCAGTTCTCATTTCCTGTGTTATAGGGAGGATCGATATAGATGCATTTGACTTGTCCAGCGTAGTAGGGAAGGAGTGCTTTGAGAGCCAGAAGATTATCCCCCTCCACGAGCAGATTCCCACTGCCCGGATCACCCATAGAAAGTTTTTCGTCACACCGCAATAGACGATACGGCACTTCCCGATGATGATTTACTACGGCCTTTTTGCCAATCCAATCCAGTGTCGGCATTTCTAATGGTTTCCTTAAGCTCCTTGATGGTCTTGGTTTATGATGGCATTATAGATTCTGGATATTGCTTTTCAAGACATTTCATTGAAAGGTAATCCGTATGATTTAGAGCGTACACAAAACAAACTTATGGATTAACTCTTGCCGCTGGTCACTGAGAGGTATACTTTATGTATATGATTTCTACCTGGACCTGCTTATGAATCTTGATTCCGCTTTGTTACAATCCATTGAGTAATCTTTTATAAGGTACTATCCGTCAATAATCAGCCAAGAACTATCGAATTTCTCTGCATTCTCAATGGTAAGTTACATAACTTGTTGGACGAAATTGGAAAGACCTACATTATTCTACCGGAACACATGAACAGATATCCGTTCTTTCTTCAACTTAGCATAACCATAGTTTCGATGCCAGTGAATATTCCTTTCTCGCTTCCACAGAATATCAAAACCAAATTCTGCCAGTAGCACATCGTACGCTTTGATGATATCCGCTCCCTCAAAGGCCTTTGCCACAGGAGCTCCAAGCACAGTACACAGAAATCCACCCGGTCGTAAAACATCCGCCATGTTCTTCGCAAAGGACTTCATCGAATTCAGATAGTCCTGCAACGGATCTCCCTTGTGTAGGCGCAATCTTCTCGCTCCAATTTCCTTTGCAAAATCAACATTGAACGCTTCAGGGTATATCCAATAATAAGATAGCCGTTGTCCGAGCGTGTAATCGGCCATGCATAGATAAGGAGGTGACGTGATAATGCCCGCAACAGTTCCCGGTTCTACCCCATAATCAGCAGGCGTAGCACACGACGCATCCACTTGTATGACATGTACCCGAGATAGCTCGGTAACAGGATCACGATTATCCCGCTCCAAATAAGCATACAATTCCTCGATAGCTGTAAGATTGCGATCCACTCTGAGTACAAACTCGGATAACGCATCCTGATACTCGGGCTCTTTCTGTCCCCGTGGTAATGGAGTATTGTCGGCAAACCATCCATGCTGTTTTCCTCGTCGGGCAGTACACGAGGGCAGCATCGCCGAGAAGCATGCTGTAAGGAATTGCTTCTTCTCTTTCCGTCGTTGACATGTAATGAAACGCCATATCTTACACAGTTCATCGAGTGTACGTGAATGAAACCACTTGTCCAGGTTATCGACAACTGGTGGTTTGCATGGCTGATATTGACGCAATTCCTCACACGTAATGCCACGCAATGATAATCGATCCTTGTTTGGTAAAAAAGTTATCTTTGTTCGAGCGGCTAGGCATGCGATACTATTGACATCTGCTGAAATCGCTCGTCCCCCATACTTGATTGACTCCACTGCTGTTTGGCCAGTGCCTCCAAATGGATCAAGTATCAATTCACCCTTTAGACCAAGGGCTGTAATCAGACTGGCTGGTATTGCATGGACAAAAGTACCTGGATAAGGATGCAAATTATCATTCTGTGATAGACGAAAGCCCCAGTCTCCGATAAAGTCCAAGCTATCGACGATACGAGACTCCCTTGTTCTGGTAAGATTCAACCAGGGTTTCGTCTTACACCATGTCGACACATGACTTCGTAAGCGGGTCGAAAACGCACTCACTAACCAAGAACCGCTTCCTTCGTCTAGGATTTCATGCTGAATAAAGGATGGGAGATGCCCTTTCTTGAGGGGGCTGCCCAGCTTGAATATGAGTAAAACGCCAGCAGGTGGCGGGAAGAGATATGTTCTTGCTTCAGCATAACGACGAGAAGAGATTAAAACAAAGAGTTCTGCATGTCGCGAAGATAGCTGTTCTTCTATCCATGCACCAGCTTCGGGATGTTTCAGAGCATCAAGTTCTCCAGGATCAAGTTCTATCTGAGCGACCTTCATGGGTTGCTCAAGTAAGGCGTATCGCTGAATGAGTTCCTTGATTGTTATGGCCCATGAACCAGGTTCCTTTGACCAATCGAAACGCTCAATGTCATAGAGTAGACGTTCGTCCGTATTCCATACAAGCTGAGCACGGGGAAATTGTCCAGCTACAGCGCGGCGGAAAATATGCTGCAGGAAGCCCTGACGAGCCAATTCGCCATCGGAAGAGTTGTAGAAAGCTGAGTACAATTGCTCACGATAGCCATGCCACTTCCGCACCGCCTCGTGCGAGCACTCACCTAAGTTGCTTGGCATAGCATCTTGATTAGCTAGCCAGTCGGCAACGCGCACTGGCACTTTGCCGTCGACATCAATTCCAAGATAATGACAGGCACGAGTAACGTTGTCTGCATTATCCAAGTCAAGAGTCCCATGTATCAGAAATCCGAGTTCACCACGTCCTACAACAGCATCGGCGATTCGATCTGGATCTATCGATACTCCAAGTTCTGATGCAAGCGATTTACATGCAGCTCGGAAACGCGGGAGTTGTGACGCGAAGACGGGAACGTCCGGTACGAAGTCTGTTCCAGGTATTGCATGTAGCAATTTCTGGCTCTCCAACTCATGATCGAAACCTGGTAGGACATATTCCAGAGTATGCCCGAAGGGCGGTGTTGCTACATCGTGGAGTAAGCCACTGAGTGTCAAGTGAACCACGTCTTTATGATCTAGTTTCCGTGTGAGTGCGCATCTATGAGCAAGATACGCGACAGACACGGAGTGCTCCCATCGGCTTGGCCGAGAGAAATCCTTGAACTCGAAAGAGTCCACATTTGATAAACGTACTCCTCTCAGTCGAGAAAACTCAGGCAGCCTGAGAAAAGCGTCAAGCCAATCGGGTATAGAAATCCGCCCAAGCAATATATCAGAGAATTCGATCATATGTCTCCGCGCCTCTTGAATGCTTTCATCCCCTCCTTGCCCAGTAGTAATACAGCAGCACCAACAAAGCCAGGGGCAAGTTCAGGCCAGATTGAAGGACGTGAACTGTATGCACTCTTCACACTGAGAACAACAATGAGAATTGCACTGAGGAGATACATGTATCGTGATACTCGATGCCCCAACATATGCTTCATAAGATCCATCCAGCGAGGCCACGGAGCAAGATCGCGGTTATCCAAGAGTCCCACTAAGTGACCGAGAACGTCATGTAGAATGGCGCTAGTGCGAGCCGACGGCTCTGGTCCTGACTGTGGATAAACAGGCTTTGAATTGTGGGCCGCAGTAACAGCCCGCTGTAACATCTTCAGAGATGTTGGATTGCTGAAGATCCATGGGAAATTGTAGTGAGCAGCCAGCGCGATCAAATACAGTTGCCATGGCACACGAACATAGCATGTCTTCTCGAGGACATGCCAGTACGGTACATTCTGTTCATCGTCATACCGTAGCCCTTCGACAGAAAGGCGCCACAATGCCTGAAAGATTTCCTTGAGTTCGTTACTGCCTGATTGCCCGCTCGGTCTGTCACGAAAAGTTAGAGCATAAAGACATGCAATGTGAACAGCAAGAGACTGTCGGTTGAGGGGGTTACTTCTATTATGGTGATGAGCATGTGTCAATCTGTCCCTGAGGTATTTATCTGCCTTGTTTGCTTCCAGATGTAAACCAGATTTCGCAAGTCCCATGAGAACATAGGCAGTTGGAAGCATCTCAGGGGGGCCTTCCTTGTCATCAGTGAAGTAACGCCATCCCTGATCTTGAAGTATGCTATTATTGAGTCGAAACTGAATATCCTGAATCATATTACCTGTGTCCACGCCACACTGTCGAGCGTACGCCAGCGCCTCCAATAATTCAGCACTCTTAATTACATTCATGTCATCGAGCTCGCACTTGTTGTGCACATCGCTCTGCTGCCTGTCATCTTCACCGCGAACTTTCATCTCAATCTGGCTTCGATTGGCGGCGTAATTGACGAGTCGCTTGACAAGGTTGTGCGCGTTCACGTCACCAACTTGGGAGATCACTTTGATGGCTGCAGCAGTCCCATGAAGACCACGTTGACCCACTTCACGGGTGTTAGGGCCTACGAACTGTCCACAGGCAGCCATGGTGACATCAGACAGATTCTTTGTCTGAGCCCCGTGTTCACACTGGTTGATGAATGATTCTTCAATTTGTGCCTGGGCTTCCCGCAAAGAACTAATCAGTTTCTCTGTACTCTTATTAGGCATTGGCGGCCTCCCGTGCTAAGCACTGGATTTCCTCTTGAAAACTCATATTTCTTACGTCCCGATGCCCTGTGCGGGGCAGTGGCCGCTTCGAGCCATTGGGCAACCGAAGGAGCTGTCTGTGACCCGCCACAACACAACCTATCGGATGGAAGTCTAACTCTTTCATGAACTTTTTGCAACGCGCACTTGTCGTCATAATGAACTGAAAATCACCGCCACTAGCGAAGGCCAGAGCCCATGCAGGCAGGTCAAGCACAGCAGCAATGGCTGCTGCACGAGGCGGAACAGGTATATTCTGGGCATCTATAATTACCCCCACTCCACTGGCGTGGCATAGTCGGTATAGATCCTCCCCAAGCCCATCACTCACGTCGATGCCCCCATGCCCAACGTGGGCAATCGCGGCCTTTCGTGACTGTACAATAGGCAACGAAGGCCGTGTTAAGGTTCGAATGGCCCAATGTCGTTGGGTCGGGGGGATAATACCTCTAGCTAATCCAAGAACTGCCGCACTACAAGCCCCGATTGGCCCAGACACCCATACAGTATCTCCGGGCTTGGCTGCATTCTTCAAAAAGAGTTCTTGCCTATTCTGGACAGATCCTACAGCTACTCCCATAACAGCAAGAGCACGGCCAAGCTTTGTATCTCCGCCAACCACGGGGACGCCGTATTTGTCAGCCTCCCGCTTGATGCCCTTCATGATTTGTTTAAAATCCTCTGTTGTTGAACCACGATGCATGGTGACTCCGATTAACAAAGCACGGGGGATAGCTCCGGTGCTCAACAAGTCTGCTAGATTAGCTGCAACCACTAAGCGACCAAGCACATCGAGGCCTCCCACGCCTAACTCAATAGCAATGGGACTGCTGTTCAGGTAATCTGTCGTGATGATAACGAATTGGCTATCCCATTTCATCACAGCACAATCATCATCATTCACTCCCGCAATCACGAATGGTCCATAACGTGAAGATGGCCATAAGCTACTAAGCCAAGCTGGCATTGCGTCGGGATCAAACTCCCTCCGGATACTCATCAAATACTCCTCCATTTCGCCACTAACTCATGTATCCATTGCCAGTGCGGATAACTGTGCCAATCCCACTCATTGCTTCCAGTGGCTTCCGAGACCAGTCGCCTTAGAAGTTGAGATGGAATATTGCCGTTGGTGAATAGACAGGAGTATGTATCCTGGCGTCTCAAAAACACGTACGGATTTGGCTCGGCGGAACGAAGAAAGTTGATAGGACCAGTGAAGGAGCGTTGTTTCATACAGGACTGAAGCGATTTGACAATTTCTGCATCAGTAGGGAACCAGTGCATGTGCGCGTGGGCGACGGTTGCTCCACCTGTATCAGTGTTCGTAGCCCCATGTTCTCCTTCAAGAGGTTGCGAGTTCGCATAAGGTATTTTTTGAAAGAGATTGTCCGCCAATTCCTCATATTCATACAACTGCACATCGGAAAGGCTGGCAAAGCTGGGATGGTGATCCCTACTCACTACCAAGACATGACCAGGAACGACAGGTCCAAGAGCTGGGAAGATGACAAAAGAATTGGTCATATATAGGGGTGTATTTTCGATTGGGAACGATTGACCCTTATCTCGACAGCTTCTCAATGCCAAGCATAAAGGGCAATTCACAGTGTGCACTTGTATCTCCATATGATCATGAATCCGCTTCTCGTAGGTTCACCACGGATATACATGCCCATGGAGTATAAACAATTGAATCAAAGTCGAACACTTGAACGCCTCCATGGAGATTCTCATAAAATCTTACCATTCTTTGGTCTTTTTCCCGGCCGATGGGCTGACTCCCTATCCTGTTTAAACCATCGACATGCCAATTGTCGATGGTAAAAAACATTGGGTACACACAATCCTGCCGGTTATGATCCGTTTGATCTTGCTTAATCCAGACGATAGCCATGTGAACCATGACTGTCAATCGAAAAAAACAAATCGATTGCAAATGGGATTTGATAGTCGCTACTGTCTTCCACGCTTGACATTCCGATGGTGGATGGTAGGATATGGAAACTTGAAGCGGGTTCTGCAAAGGCAGCTATATGGCTGATTGATAAGAAGGGTAGAATGCAGGGATGATCCCTGTTACCCTTGGAGGTATTACTATGCCAACAGGAAGACGCCAGCATCTAGTTCCTCAGATGATGATTAGAAAGTTTGTTGGCGAAGACGGCAAAGTCGTCGAACTACATAAGCCAACCATGAGGATCGGTACTCGCCGCCGATCCCCAAGACGTATACTTTATGTAAATGATTTCTATCAGGACCTGCTTACGGACCTTGATTCTACTTTGTTGCAATCCATTGAGCAGGCATTTGCTAGGTACTATCCGTCCATAGTCAGTCAGGATCCACAAGAGGGACTTTCCGGTGAAGCGGGTGCTGCATTAATTGACTGGATTGCTGCCATGCTGTGTCGTACAAGCGCCTTTATGAGCTTAGCTAGTGTGATCGCCCAGAAGAATACTAACCTGAAAGACATAGTCGATCATTTGGCCAATGTCTTCAGGACTCACTGGTTCCTTGAGTGTAGAAACATCCTTGTAAGATCGGAATTTAAATGGGGGATGAAAGTCTTTTCCAAAGATTGCTGCATTGTTCTCACAGACAATCCTGTGTGTCAAACAAATGGATTGGGAGAGGGAGGAATGCTTATTCTCGTGCCCTTATCTAAGCACCGGATTCTATTTGGCGGTCTTCCACAAGCGCTTGACCGGAGCCGAAACACTACAATTGACCAGATAAATATATTTCTCGCTGGATGGGCAGATAAATCTGTCTTTGCAGCAGAACGAAGTGTCCTTGAACAGGTAAAACGTGACATGGAGGGTAAAGGCATCATACAATCCGAAGAATGGTGTATGGAAGCGCGCAAACCTTTTCTCGGAATTCAGGAGAGAATACAAGCTACCCCGGCTCCTTCGAGCGAGTTTGTGACTAAATGGTGGGACGCACGGAAGTCAAGTTATGGTGAGCCGCTAATATAAAGACTAGCTAGCAGGGTGCAATTTATATGGTTTCGAGAACAGCGAGTCAATCTACAGACCATTTGGACATTACTGAATGTAGCGCGGCGTGTAACAATGTGGTCCTAAACCTGTTCAAGGGTGGAAAACGATGGATTTGGCTGGATTTGTAACTCTTTACCCTGTTTGGACTTGCGCCATAAGTATATGAATATCAAATGCTTACGAAAAACAGAATAATTGTTTGGGACCAGGAGGCCATGCATTTCGCTCTCTCATATAGCGATATAGAAGGTACTTAAAATCTTAAAATATTAAACGACTATAGAATTGTAGGAGGAGTTACTTGATGCTACTGGAGTTGGGAGTATATTAAATACAAAGGGTTTCTATCTCGAGAAATGTGATTATCCGTATCTATCCGAGATTTTCCGTATCTTAGCGCAAATCATGTCCTCACTGGACGCAATTCCCCGCGTGATTTCCTCCGTAATCGATGAAATTGTCGGCACCACCGGTTTATGGGAGGATGATACTTCTTTTACCACTGGATTCATCAATGATTACAATTTTGGCTATGATCTGGTGTATATGAATATTAATATCATCCCCGAACCGTCGACTCTGTTGTTACTTGATACGGGCTTAATGTTAATATATAGAAAATCACTCTAAGGCAATTCAGAACATCCGGGTGAAGACTGAATATTTTTATTCATGAAGATTCAGAATTGTTCCTAATTATTTTCTGTAATCCTCTTTGCGTAAACCATATTTTTTCATTTTATCAAACAGGGAACGAGGTTGCATTCCTGCATGTTTGGCTGTTTGCCCAATATGCCCGTGTGTGGATTTTAAGAGTTCAACAAGATACTGCCGCTCTCCATGTTCCAGCAACATGCGCCGCATTTTTCGCCAGGGCAGCAGGGGGAAGGCATCAGTACTATTTATTAGAGTGCCATTGACAGAAAGGGATAAAACCGGGAATGATTCTTTAACATTACTACGGATCGATTCCGGTAAATCCTCTTGTCGGATCTGGTCCTGCGTGCACAAGAGGGTAGCCCGTTCCAGTACATTAATTAATTCCCGTACATTGCCCGGCCAGGAGTACTCGCATAGGGCTTTCATGGCTTCGGGATGGACAGAATAAACATCGCTGCCAATGCGGGAACGAAACAGAGAAATATAGTTCTCTACTAGTGCAGGAATGTCCTCCCGCCGCTGTCGCAAAGGAGGAACTGTGAGGCTGACGACACTCAGACGATAAAAAAGGTCTTTCCGAAAACGCCCGGCCTGAACCTCTTCTTCCATGTTTTTATTGGTTGATGCCATGACACGTACGCTGACCTTGATCGTTTTCTCTGCACCTACTGGTTGAAACTCATAATCCTGTAAGACACGCAAGAGGCGTACTTGAAGATGTAAAGGCATCTCTGTAATCTCATCCAGAAATAGGGTTCCCCGGTGTGCCAGTTCGAAGCATCCTCGCCGAGTCCTGGTTGCTCCCGTAAATGCCCCGATCTCATGGCCGAACAGTTCGCTTTCTAAAAGGGATTCCGGTAAGGCGCCACAGTTAACGGCAATAAACGGTCCGCTGGAACGTGGGCCTTCAGTATGGATGGCCCGTGCTAATCGTTCCTTGCCCACCCCGGTTTCCCCTTGAATCAGCAAAGGTGCATCGCTTTGAACCACACGCAGGACAACATTCATGAACGACTGCATAACAGGACTATGTGTTACAAAATCAGTCAGTCTTGCCTGGCTCGTTAGTCGTCGTGTTGCTAAATCTTCCACCCGCCGGGCACGGCGACGGTCCAGGATCACCGAGAAGACCTCGCGCAGAGTCTCAGCTGGTAATCCCGGGTTGAGAACGGCCTCGCAGCCGGCAGCAAGAAACCCAGCACGCTCTTCTGCATTCTCTTGTTCCGACAATATGACCACAGAGGGGGGATCAGGCAAATCAAGCAGTGTTTTGATGTTTTGATTGACAGGTGCAGGAACCAGTGTCTTGTCAAGGATAACACAGTCCACATTGAGACCGGCGAGATGCTGCCATAAATGGTTTCGTGGTCCCAAAGTCTGGACCATAACATCGGGAAGCGTCAGTGCAGTCTGAATATGACGCCGCACGGCTGACTTTTGAATCACAATGAGCAGACGGAATAGCATATATTTTCTGCTCCTCAATGTAAACTAAGAGATCGAAACTCATTTCTATCGGTGGTAAAACCACCGATGATATTATCCCTAAACGATGAATATACGTCAACTATGGAGATATAAGACTCTTATTAAAAAAGATTTATGACAAATAATCCTAATCCTCATCTTCATGAAATAGTATTGATCGTGTTTTTTACTGAGGAGAACGAAGTGAACAACCATACGAACATGACATTGGGATATGGACCTAAGATTAATAGACATACCATAACGATGTTTTTTCTAGAGGTGCAGGTTCCTTATCTTCGGAGTTGACACCACCGATTATATCCTGCTGTTTATTGTCATATTCTAAAATTTCTTGACTTAACTCCCTACTATGTAATGAGATATGAAGTATTGCCTGAGACGACGATCCCATGGCATTCTAGTTGCTCATAGGAATAATTAGTTCGAATTAAGGAGGTGTTTGTCTAGCAAAGATTATTCTGTAACGGGAGTGGATTCATATGGATGAGAAAGAAAAGATTAATAAGGAAGAAGAGCAACTAATTTCTCATAAGAAAAGGAAAAGAAGGCGAGCCGGAAAAACCTCACTTCGATTCGAACGGGGGAGAATGGATCCTCATGAAGAAGAGCGTTTAGATTTTGATGAAGAAACACCATATCGCTAAGAGGGGAATCCAGTTGCCAGGGATAGGCAGTGGACTGTACGAGAAAACGACAATTACCAAAGGCGTTAAAAAGAGAAAAGTTTACAAGGAGAAATTTCGTAAATTTTTAAATAAATAATTCCGGAAAAAGATGAAAAGAAGGGAGTTGTGTTTTGTCACTCTTAGATCATACGTGAGGGTGTTGATTCTATAGAGAGCGGAAGGGATGTTTTTCCGGAATGGGGAGAAATGAGGCAGCAGGAACGAAATTATTGAGTTAGTTTCCACTGCCTCATTCTTATTGATATTCACGTTAGTCATAAAGAGCAATAAATAGTACGAGGTTATGCTTCGATGAGAATCATGGAAGGAACACAAGCCTGTGAGGGCATTGCAATCGGAAGAGCGATTGTTCTGGATTCGGAGGACTATATGATTCCTCGCCGAACGATTGCTTTGGATATGATAGATACTGAAATTCGACGAGTTCGTGGAGCCTTTAAAGCAGCTGCCAAAGAACTCGCTCAGATGGAGGGTCGTCATGCTCAAGTTGGTGAGTTGGAGATGCGGGAAATCTTCGCTGTTCACCGGCGTTTTTTGCAGGATCCAACACTGCTAAAGCGTGTCATTAAGCTCCTCCGTATTGAACAGATTACGGCCGAATACGCTGTGACTGCTGTTTTGGAAGAAGCCCGGCAGCATCTTGTTTCCGTACCTGACCGTTACATCAGTGGACGTGCAGCGGATATCGCCGATATCGAGAGACGATTGGTACGACATTTGGTTCGGGGTAAAGTGCTGACTCTTCAGGATCTCAAGGAGGATACGATCCTTGTGGCGCGGGAATTGAGTCCAAGTCAGATTGCCTCATTCGACCGTCAGTACATCAAAGGAATTGTTTGTGATACGGGGGGCAAGACCAGCCATGCATCGATTGTGGCGCGTTCAATGCGCATCCCTGCGGTGGTGGGTCTGGGGGAATCCGCCGCTGTAATTCATCGCGGGGACCTTATGATTGTTGATGGAAAACAAGGGCGGATCCTTATAGAGCCGGATCTCAGTACCGTGGAAATGTACCAGCGGAAACAACAGACACTGACTCGACTTCAGGACCGTTTGAGGAACTTCAGAGATCTGCCTGTAGTGACACGGGATGACGTCCATATCGAGTTGATGGCAAATATCGAATTCCCCGAAGAAGGAGAGGAAGTCCTGGAGACCGGAGCTGACGGGATTGGCCTGTTTCGTACCGAGTTTCTATACCTCAGGACACAGACGGAGCCGACGGAAGAGGATCATTACCGCGCGTATCAACAAATCCTAGAAACCATGCGGGATAAACCGGTTGTAGTTCGTACCATGGATCTTGGCGCGGACCGGTTTACTCAGAGTCGACGGTTTGCCCGAGAAGCCAATCCCTTTCTTGGATTGCGTTCCATTCGCTTCTCTCTGCGTCATCTGGACATGTTCGAAATCCAGTTGCGCGCCATCCTGCGGGCATCCTCCACCGGTAATGTACGGATCATGTTGCCTCTGGTTACAAATACCAAGGAGGTACTGCAGGTACGATGCATCATACACAATGTCATGGAAGACCTTGAGGAGAACAATATCCCTTATCGGAAAAACATTCCAATTGGAATCATGATCGAGACACCAGCAGCGGCATTGACTGCCTCTGTTCTGGCCCAACATGTCGACGTTTTGAGTATTGGCAGCAATGATCTGATACAGTATGTGCTTGCTGTGGATCGGGGCAATGCAGAGGTTTCTTCGTTATACAATGCGGCAGAACCATCTGTTCTGGCGATGTTACAAATGATTTTTGAATCGGCCAGTCGGTTCCAACTGCCGATCAGTATCTGTGGGGAAATGGCTTCGGAGATGAAATTTATCCCCTTCCTGTTGGGTTTGGGATTTAGAAACCTGTCTATGACTCCGGCTTCGATTCCGGAGGCCAAGGAGATAATCCGATCTTTGCGTCTCTGTGACTGTATCATGACCGCACAGGCCATAATGAAGATGGAGACCGAAGAGGAAATAAGGAATTATCTGTTGGAAAGAATGTACAAGGTACAACCACTCGCGTTGAGTGGGCAAGAAACCCTAGGCTTCGATATGGAAGATTCAACAGCTATAGCTGTCTAGGACGAAGGATTGAAGGATAGGCAGGCTGACGTGCGGGGGTACAACAGAAATGCGAGAGTATCTTTTCACTTCTGAATCGGTGTCCGAAGGGCACCCGGATAAGATTGCGGACCAGATCTCGGATGCCGTTCTGGATCGCTGTCTCTCTGAAGACCAGCAAGCAAGAGTTGCCTGTGAGACGCTTGTCACGGGGCATAAAATTATCCTTGCTGGAGAAGTTACCAGTACTGTGAATATTTATGAGGAAGCTGAAGAGCTTGTCCGTGGAGTGCTTCAGGATATCGGCTACACGGATGTCTCCCATGGTTTGGATTACAGAGACTGTGAGGTAATCAGTTTACTCCGTCATCAGAGTCCGGACATCATAAGAGGTGTCAACCGTACCGACGGTCAAATAGGGGCTGGCGATCAGGGGAGTATGTTCGGATATGCCGTGACCGAAACCCCGCAGTTGATGCCGTTACCGGTCTCTCTGGCTCATGCTCTCATGAAAAGGCATGATCAGGTACGAAGAAGTGGCCGATTACCCTGGCTGCGGTCCGATGCCAAGGCTCAAGTTACTGTTCGTTACTGCGGTGAGCGTCCAATCTGTGTGGAGACGGTTATTCTATCCACACAACATGCTTTGGATGTAACAGCCGAAGAAGTTCGGGAAGGAGTGATTGAGATGATCATTAAGGCGACGATTCCGAAACGCCTGCGTTCAAACCGGATCGAGTATTTTGTGAATCCAACAGGACGATTCGTGATTGGTGGGCCCGAGGCGGATACTGGGCTTACAGGCCGAAAAATTATTATGGATACTTACGGGGGAAGCTGTCCGCATGGGGGAGGGGCTTTTTCTGGCAAGGATCCCACGAAAGTGGACCGCTCGGGTTCGTATATGGCACGCTATATCGCCAAGAATGTTGTTGCAGCAGATTTGGCACGAAGATGTACAGTTCAAATCTCTTATGTGATCGGAGAGCCTGAGCCGACTTCATTGATGATCGATTTGCATGGCACGGGAAACGTACCTGAGAATTACTTAGAGGCCGCTGTGCATGAAAAATTTGCACTCACTCCTGCGGGGATCATTGAAATGCTGGATTTGCTGCGTCCGATTTACAGACAAACCGCAACCTATGGCCATTTTGGCCGCGAAGAACCTAACTTTACTTGGGAGAAGAGAGATAAGGTAAGCGACCTTGCTATCCTGTGATTATTGGCCCTCTTAAGGGGCAGGGCATCGTTGACTCCATCGCCTGTCATGGCTACGATTTCTCCACTTCGTTTCAATCCCTCAACAATCCAAAGTTTGTCTTCTGGGGTAATCTGACAGCCCACCAGGCCTGGATCGCAGTTTAATATAGATCGTATATATCCCTATTGTCGTTCACGGACTATGAACCGTTTCCTGTTAGTTTCTCAGGTTGTTTCTGTGGAGTACTGGATCCCTGTGGTGGTTCCTCTTTACTGTTCTTTTTCTCACTACAACCTATCGCCATCATCAAAATCAAGTAAAAAACCAATACAATAAGAAGGATTTTTTTCCAACCGATTGTCATTGTATTATCCTTTTCATTTCTAGGCTTTTTTATCCATGTAAAAACATCTCACACCCCGGGCATAGCCGCTCTTGTAATTGCACTATAAAACAGTTTATTCTATTGTTTAAATTGTTAGCATACTCATCTTTTCGGTTGTTTTGCATTCGTTGCCGGCAGTTGTTTTTTACCCTCGCCTCTGATCTTGATTTGCGGCAATCTATTCTTCTTGCGTGACATGGTAATTCTTCCTCCTTTCGAACATTTTTTTCTTACTTATGATCATTTTGAAAAAACATTTAATCTAAATCCAATATTTTATCGCAGGATTAATCTTTCTCTTTTCTTATTAAAGGGAAAATGAGTTCATGAGTTACATTACGCCCTCATTTCGTCTGTCAGATGTCGCCCAGAGGAAAGTCCATCTGTATGGCTTTTTTGGGCCAAAATCCAAGTATAAGGCCCATTTTTTGCAGAGAGGTTAAACTTTGCCTCCATTTCGTCACAGCTTCATGCAGTTGCTTAACATAGGGATGACCATTTTGATCGAAATGCTTTATAATAAGCATCGCACCATCCATATAATGCATTAACAACATAGCCGTCGCGAAATTCACCCGATAAAGAGCAGGCACTCCTTCCGGCATACAAATGCTATTATCGGGAAAAACAATGGGCCTAAGAACTTCAAGAGCCTCTTTATACAGTCCTAGCCGCAAAAGACAGACACCTCTGGCATTTTGCCAATCATCCGAAGATTCTTGATGTCGGTTGATCAGGTCCAGTGCATCCTTCACCCGACCTTCCTTCAGAAGATCACGAATATGATTGAGTGTAAAATGCCCTTTGGCGGCACCTGGAACCAACTGTTCATTCCTACTCGGTTGGCTCTTCCATCGGCGATGGAACCTATCCGAGGTCGTTTTTTGTCTGATACTTTTTGGTTGCACCACACTCATATAACTTTAACCTCCCTTATCGATACACCCATCCTCCCACTACATAATCATCCGTTATGTCTGTAGCTCGGATTCATTCTTCGAACATCTCTACCCTACGCCAATATCTTCTAATAACAGGGCCGATCACAGGGTGAATCGCTCGGCTTTGGTTTCGGAGGTTGAGTATCTTTGAGTTCCTCTGCTATTTGTGCCTTGATCTGTTCCGTCGTCTTTATTTCTTTTTCCTGATTTCTTTTCTTATTTTTCATCTTAATAACCTTTCTATTGTGTTGAAAACGCACCCAAAGCTGTGAAGTTGATTAAGATCGTATATTTTTATTTGAGCAAACAACATGCCATCGACTCCAGTTAAGAAGCCGAGGATATAATTTGTTGTGACTAAAGGAATTACTGTGAATATTTAACACTTCTAAAAAAGAGGGGGTCCATATTCGGATGTATTACCTCCGATGAGGGTGTGGTACTGACTCTGATTGTCATCTTTTACTTCCCTGTTCATCCACAGTGAAGAACAGGTTTGGAGCAACCAATCCCCCTGAGATGATCATCTTGAAAGCTTCCTCCACTGTGAGTTTGGTTGTTACTACCTCTTCACTGGGGATGATTTCCAAAAAACCCGTTGTGGGATTGGGTGTCGTGGGGATGAAGACTCTACAATATTTCTTGCCTTGGGTGTCATCCAAATGCCCAGTCAGAAAACCGATGGCCTTGAATCCGGGCCGAGGGAATTCGATAAGGACGACAGATTGGAACACTGCCTTTCTCTGTAAAGAAATGGCATCAACGACCTGCTTGGAGGCGGAATAGATATTTCGGACCAGGGGTACCTGAAGAAAAGCATGTTCGAGGGTGTTAATCATCTTCTTACCCAATACCACCTGTCCTATGGATCCAACAATATAAAGGAATAGGAATAATATGATTCCTGAAATCATATATATTGATATTTGAACAACACCATCAGGTACAACATCAATAAACGATACCCTTTCCAGATATCGTAAGACGAATTCAACTATTGGTCGCAAAAGATTGCGCAACGATCCGAAAAGCCATCGCAAGATCACAAGAGTGATAGCAAAAGGTATTAAGAGCAAGATACCTGAAATGAGACGATTGCGTATCTTACAAAAAAAAGGGGTTCTCTTTTCCTGACATGCGTTATCGTTCATGGCAATCTCCTTGGCTATTTGCTGATTTTCAATGCCATTTTTATTACGTCTAATTACGTAATGGCGAAATTCTCTCAGATAAATGCATAAATTCACATTTCGGTTTATGACTCTATGTCGTTACTGGTTTCCTGTCAATATTCATCTCTGATAGGGCTTATAACAATGACTTCACAGTAAACTTCGATTCAGCAGATTCATTTCTCGGTTTCTACTGAAGCAAAAACTTATATTCTTCCGATTTGAATGCCACCAGTAAGACTGATGGATGAAAATATCCTACGAAGTCAGACAGGTGAAGCCTGAACCCGGTAATGTCATTTGTTTTAACTGGCGTTGTTTATTGAGTACTTTTCGAATTATCCAAAAGTGGCAATGTTAACGGGTAAATGATTGGATGAGTATGTTTCCTTCGGTGTGGAACAAAGAATATAGGCTGGTAGGATCCCCCCAAGTCAGATATACTATCACAAAACTGTTATGGGATATCTATATTGAAGTCGAGGACATATACAATGCAGACTAACACGAAACAATTAGCTGAGTATTTAGGAGCCACTCTGATTGGTTCGGGAACAATATCAGTCAACGGAGTGGCCGGTATTGAATTTGCCACTTCGAACAAGATTACTTTTCTAGCCGAGAACAAATACCGCGATAAACTTAAAGATTCCCGGGCGGGAGCAGCGATTGTCCCTCATCCTATCGACGATATCAAGATTCCTCAACTTGTCGTAACTAATGTAAATAAATCACTTTTACGTATCCTGCAATACTTTGCCCCCCAACCGTCGCCTCAGAAGGCCGGGATCGATCCAAGTGCCCAAATACATCCTGCAGTAAAAGTAGGTGAAGATGTTAGTATCGGCGCTTTCACCGTTATAAAAGAGGGTGTCATCATTGACGATCACACTGTCATAGGAGAAGGGTGTAAGATTGGGCGCAACTGCAAAATCGGGAAAAACAGCCGACTTGATAGTCATGTGATTTTATACTCTGATTGCTTTATCGGAAATCATGTTATCCTCCAGTCAAACACAGTGATCGGTTCTGTCGGCTTCGGGTATATACCTATCGATGGACACCATCAACTGATCCCGCATATCGGTACAGTTTGTATCGAAGATTTTGTGGAAATCGGAGCTAATAGCTGTGTTGACCGTGCCAAGTTTGATGTTACCCGTATCGGAGCGGGCACGAAGATTGATAACCTAGTTCAGATTGCACACAATGTCACGATAGGTAAATGTTGTTTGATTGCGGGATTGACCGGAATCGGGGGAAGCTGTCAAATCGGGGATGGCGTAATCGTAGCAGGACAGGTTGGTATCCGCGAACATGTTACTGTCGGCAAAGGAACCATGATTGGAGCCAAGTCATTGGTAACCGGAGATCTCGCAAGTAGGGCACAAGTCTTTGGAATACCTGCCTATGAAAAAAATCATTCCCTTCGGGTAGCCAGCTTGAGCAGACGATTGCCCGAGTTGTATTCGGGTATACGGAAATTGGAAAAATCTTTCGAAGAGTACAAGACGGTACGGACCTCTTCAAAGAAAGACCGCTTCCGATTCAATATGCCGGCAATGATCACCTGTGGCTTGGCGGTGATTTTAATGGTGGCATTTGTATTTCTTCTTCAAAGCCGAAGACTGTTCGATCCGGATGAGGTACGGGTGGAGGAAATGGTGCATAGTTTTCAGGATGGGAATGACAGTTTCTTTATAACACAAAATCCTCTTCTTGAGGACCTACGGACGAATGAGCAACTGTTTATCGTGGAAAACGTAGACCAAATTATTGAACAATTGCTTACCCAGCCTGCGTCTAACAAGGATTACTTCTTTCTCGTATCCGACAACGAAATTGTAAAGATCAAGTCAAAACAGGGACACGAGAGGTTGTTCCTGGTTACAGAGGTCCTTCTTAGAGGGCAGGAATATGCCTTAATCACCACAGAACCGGATCGTTCCTTTATGAAATTATAATGCAACATAAAAAATACCACTTGAAATGCCGCATAAACAGCAAGGATCGTATCTATCCATTTTGTAAAAAAATGAAATTATTGTGAAAGCATAGTGACTATATAAAGGGAACGAAGGGAAGATAGAAGAGATATCTTTGTGCTAATAATGATAGGAATGCGAGGTTCTATGAAACGTCTCATGGGTTTTGCTTACCTGGTTATGGGATTGGGATTCACGGCCTTTTTCATTCTAGTTCCGGGGGTTGTCGGTTATTCTGCCCAAGAGTATCATCCACCCCATGCCTGTCAGAGTCTTGAATGTGCACACGGATATTTGACAAGCCCCGATGGTCAATTGTATTGCTCGAAATATCCACCCAAAGAGATCCTGGACAAATCCATTTCCCCGAATATAGCCAAATTCCGTTCGGTTACAGGCGGTGCCTTGGGCATGATCGGCCTTCTGTTTGCTTTATCAATGCCCATTTCTGGAATCATATGGTTGGTAGGCCGGGAAATTTCCATCCCTTATCAACTGCTCCTACTTAGATTGGCGCCTCTTTTCGTATTAATCTTTTGGGTACTGACTTTTTTCATCAAGGCAATTTATCCAATAACACCTATGTAACGAAAAACAGGCCCTACAATTCTCTTTGGATTTTCAGGCGAATAAAAACGTATTTGATCCTCCCGATGCAATGTCGATCTGACCGTCCATGTAAGGTCACACATCCTCCCTATGTTGACCTACTTTCTATACCGGGGAAATATGAAGGCGGATGGCCACTAGATTTTCCCCTGCTTATTCTAAAGTGTCAGAGTAGGATCAACTCACTGTAGTTGTGGCGCTTTCGTCAAGCGCAATATACTGTCGGGTTATTGAAATTAGTTGATTCACCCCGATAGGTTTAGTGATAAATTCAGAATATTCTGTTTCCAGACAAAGATTTTTTGGGTTACAGTAGCGTCTGACGTCAGTGCGACGATCGGAGTGTTTAACCGATTCAATCCGAAGTACAATCCAGAATGAACGCCCCCGGCTTGCCGGAGATTGTTTTCCGTTCCCCTGCGTTTAGGCGAATGTTCTGACGTTCCTTGCCTGTCATCAAATCAACCACATGTACCTGCATTGGGATTCGTGCCGTAAGTGTCATCCCTTCCTGCCGGATACCGACAGGCACACCTATAATCCGTTTCTCTTTACGGCTGCATGCCATACTGAGACAACCTTCGGCGACAACGGGGGAAGCCGGATCATCTTCGTTAAACGTATGCCAGTTTGCCAAGTCATCGGGCAGGAGATACATCATAGGACGAAAACTCCTGATCGCCGGTGTATTTTCGAAGCGGGTTATCCCAAAAACGCCGGCCTGACTGTGAAAGACATACATGGGAAGCCGTGATGCATAGGCGTAAGCCGCCGCCAGGACCAGGCGTACCGGATCGGATTCGGAAGCCACCGAAGCACCCGGACCAATTGGTTCATTACTGCTGACCGGCGGACAGCCCGGAACCTCCGCTAGGCGGCGGCAGTCGATAACCGGATGCCAGCCGTTATCCTGGGAACGGTCACGACTGAAATGCCATGTCGCGATATCGGCAGCGCTATCGCGATAAAGCGTCTCAAAAGATCCTCCATGATTGGAGGTCGTTGCTATGGGAACATCCGTTCGTTCCGCAAGGTATCGTGTGAACTGCCGCAAATCGGCTGTGCCCTCATCACCTGGAAAACCGTTTTGCCACGCCTCGTTAGCGATCTCGATCAGAATGATTTTATGCTCTCTTCCCTTTACGATATCGGAAAGCATCTTTCGCATATGCTCAATCCGGTCGGATTTACTTGGCATAAGCTGTGCATCGGCAAAAATTGTGATTTGCGTGCGCATGCCGAAACGGTCATAGGTCAGGTCGACAAGGCCGGCGAATGCTTGCCAGTAATCCGGCCATACATCCACATGTTTTCCTTCGCGGCTGGTGAAGGCAATCGGAGCTATTTCAAGCCCATCCCATGCGCTGTACCATCCCACCATGGACAGGATGCGTGTATAATGGAATCCTTGTTTGGATAGAAACGCCAGATCGCTTTCCAGCCGCGGTCGGTCATTGTGGTATCTCCATAAGGCTGTAAAATAGGATACTCCCAGTCCGAGGAACGGTCCGGAGTCATCCACCAGAGAATGATCCATAACACGTACCATCCCGGTTCGTCTTGGCAGGTCCGGCAAAGATTCCGCTCCGACTATGCCGGTCAACAGTAAACATAAAACCATCCCTTGCATTCTCGTCAATTGTTCCTATCTCCCCCCTCACACATCCACTACTGGCTGGGCTTAATTCAATATTATTTCTGACAAACACTTCACTAGCATTTACCTTCTGAGTCAAAGCAATTCCTTATTGACTTGCTGACGCTGTATTCGGGCAATGTAGAATATAATCAATCAAAGTCTTGAGTTCAGTGGTAGCCAAACAAAGGGCAGAATCCGCCGCTCCGTAATACATATACACTTGCTCATCTCGGACGATCCAACCACAGGGGAAAACCACATCGTCTACGTCTCCTTCCCGTTCATACGTCTCACTGGGACCGAAAATCCACTCTTCGCTTCGTCGGATCACTTTCGTCGGGTCTTCGAGATCCAGCAATGCCAGACCCAGACGATAGATCGAACCGGAGGCCGTTTGTCTTACACCATGGTAAAGGATCAGCCACCCTTCCGGTGTTTGCAGCGGCGGTGTGCACAGACCGATCTTACGGGCATCCCACCAGGCACCTCGGCGGGCCTGTAATACTTCCTGGTGTTGTCCCCAGTGTTTCAGATCAGGAGAGAACGACATCCATACA
Source organism: Sedimentisphaerales bacterium (assembly GCA_016926155.1). Lineage (GTDB taxonomy): Bacteria > Planctomycetota > Phycisphaerae > Sedimentisphaerales > Anaerohalosphaeraceae > JAFGGE01. Next base: position 66,108 of record JAFGPC010000122.1, on the reverse strand, counting down.
TGGGCTTCCGTGGTGGCAGGTGTGATTGGCCGGTGCAGCATGGCCCAATAGCCATTAAAACGTACCGGAAACAAAGCGGCATCCTTGTCATCAGGTGGCATGACCGGTCCGAGTTTTTTGAAGGTTCGGAAATCCTCTGTTGTCGCCAAGGCCACAAGTGGCCCCCCCGTGAAAATGCCGTATACACGACAGCCCAGCGTCCCAGTTCACCTATCCAAGTAATACGGGGATCTTCGATTCCCCAGTATTCTTCCGGATGGTTGGCAGGATCGGGTGCGAGAGTGGGTTGGGGATCAATGACCCAATCCACGATTCCATCTTTACTGCGTGCAGATGTCAAATGGGAAATCCCTCGGAAATCCTCAACCCTGCACAGCAGTAGGACCTGATTTTTTACTTCTGCGGCAGCGGCATTAAATACAGAATTGGCTTTGTATGGCCACTCACGAACCGACAAAATGGGATTATTTACATACCTACGAAACAAACCCGGATCCATGGGACGATGCATAGTCTATCTCCTTTTGCTAAGCGCCTAAGCTTTCCTTCAATCACCTTCCATCCGATGAAAAAGGAAACCAACATAATCCTCCCCGTATACTGCACTTTATGTAAGACACTCTTTTTTGTTCTTCCCCTTATAGTATCCAACGTGGCTGTAGGGGGGTGGGCCAGGATAATAATTCGCGATTTTAATGACTATTATTGTAGCTACTTAGCATTTCTATGCAATATGATCTATGCTTTATCAAAAAAGAGGCGAATGTAGCGCAGCGTGTAACAATGTGGTCTCAAATCTGTTCAGGGGTGGAAAATGATGGATTTAGCTGGATTTGTAACTCTTGGCCTTATTTAGACTTGTGTCATAAGTCCATTAATGTCAAATACTTACGAAAATTAGAATAATTGTTTGGGACCAGTAGGCCATAGATTCAAATCACCGTCGTGCGATTAAGTATGACATCACCGCACCTGGTGCCGATTGACTTGTGAATCCATAGTTAATGATGATGCGATTCTGGGAATCAGTGTGGAAAAATGCCTGAAGCGAATCGGCAAATATCCTGAATTTAGCTGGGGGAAAATAACCAATTTGAATTGGGAGTGTCATACAGGTGGCACTCCCATTAAATTTTTCTTGGGATTTTTATGGTTTCAGGTTTTTTTAAGGTAGAGAGACTCTAGTAACCAACGGAGCTAAAGAGAAAAAATACTGGCTCTGTCCGGCTGCGGGCCACTGTTAAGGTATTGTGCAATCTTGGGGCACGTCGCTGGCGGGAAAAAGCTTAAGGTCGATTATACGGAGACGTTTGCCATGAAAACTCATCTATTATGCGTTGCGGCGTGCGCTATGATTGCCCTCTGCCTACTGAATGAACTTGTCTTAGGCGCAGAGAGTGATCTTGCCGCATTTGAGGCAGCCATTGACAGACATCTTTCAGCAGGCGAGTACGCCCAGGCAAAAGCACTTGCCCAAGATGTAATATTGCAGAACTCCAGTTCTTTCGTTAAACTGCGTGCAAGGCTGGCACTCGCAAAAACATATATTGTTAGCCGGCAATTTGAAGCCGCCGAGACCCTGACCTCGGATGTAATTGTGCAGTCAGCCACCGACCCAAATCTTGTTCAGGCACTTTGCCAGATTGGCAAGAGTTGGGAAGCGAATGGTCAAGCAGACCGAGCCTCAGCCATCTATAAACGGGCGGCGGATGAATTTACAGCCAATCCCTTTTCAATCTGGGCCCAGAAGAACCTGTGCACACTCTACTTGGATATCCGTAACACTGCATCCGCACAAAGCGCTACTGATCATCTTCTCACCGCGTTTGGGGAGAATCCCAATATCAGCCAAGCCATATGTAATGTCGGCGATGCGTGGCTTAAAAGCGGTGATGTAAACAGAGCAATCGGCTTATTTGAGTATGTCGTCGCGCATTACCCGAAGGCAGCATTTTCAATCTGGTCGCAGAAGAACTTATGCACGATCTACGCTGCTCAGAAGAATATATCTGCCGGGGATGCGGCGATAGCCAAGTTGAAGACTGCTTTCAAACAGCACAGCAGTATATCGAAAGCTCTCTGCCAAGTCGGCGATGCATGGCTGAAGAATGGCGACACCGCGAGAGCAATCCGGCTTTATGAATACGCGGTCGTCAACTATCCTGGGGCCAATCATTCCATCTGGTCGCAGAAGAATCTATGTACAATTTACGCCCGCGAAGTGGATGTGGACGCCGGAGAAGCCGCATTGACTTTTTTAAAGACCGTATTCAAGAACCATCCCAATGTTGCTCAGGCACTTTGTGAAACCGGCAATGAGTGGCAAAAAGCAGGATTCTCCGTCAAGGCGGCGGATATTTTCAAGTATGTTGCGGAGCATTACCCTGACAGCGACTATGCTCTGTGGTCTCAAAAGAATATTATTGCACTGCGAATTGAGAATCGAGATTTCGAAGCAGCCAGAACCGTTTGGGCGCAATTGCGAGGCACTTTTGGCAATCACTCCAAATTCCGACAGGCGTCCTTACAAATAGCCAACTTATGGAAAGACGCTGAAGCATATGACGAAGCAGTGGATATGTATGGCGACATCGTAAGCACCTATCCTGGAACAACCGAAGCCCTATGGGCTATCAAGAACCTTGGCCAAATTGCCGTTCGTAAGGGGCAGGACGCCGTCGCTCAGACAAATGTCGATACGCTGATGACCGAGTATCGCGATAGTCGCTTTGTAGCTGAGGCTGTCCTTTTGATTGGGGAAGAGTACTATTTTGCGGGCAACGATTCTGGCATCACAGAGAGTTACGAAAACGCAGTCAAGGTGATTGAGAAAGCACTCACGCTATTGGATGCCGGCAATCCCGCTGCAGCCAACTTCCTTTACGCAAAGGGGTTGTCTTTGCGTGCTCTGGAGCAGTATGGTAAGGCGACAGAAGCGTTCAAAAGCGCCTACCAGGCGAATGCTCGATTCGAACATGCTGACTATTGCTGTTTCGCGATTGCTGACTGTTACGAGAGGCTCGCAGAAGATGGAGTGATTTCACAAGCTGAGGCGGATTCAATGATCCGCAGCCAATTCACTCAACTATTGGAGCAGTTTCCAAACAGCAAGTATGCTCCGCTAGCCACAACGTACCTGAACCGTGATTAGAATAAGAAGCAGGTTTGCACTACTCACGAAAAGGAGTCAAAGCGATGAACGGAAGAATCCTATTGATGTGCATGACCATTGGAATAGCTGTAGTTGTTCTCATACCATTTGTAGATGTAGCACAGTCTCCCTTTGATTCATATAATTTGGGTACAAGTGCATTGGGCTGTGTCCCCCCGCCCACACCTCCGACTAATCCCCCGGACGGCGGTCCCGGCCCAAATCCTTGTTCTGACAGCGGCGGTCCAAGTGGAGGCAGTGGCGGTGGCAGTAGTGGGAACAGATCCATCGACTCTGAATTCCTTTCAGGCCCATTTCCCGGCCCTGGGATGGGCGGCAGCGGAGGTGGTAGCGACTGCGACGATGACACCTCGCCATGTTATAGCACTAATGTTGCCGATCCCGTGACCTCAAGCACGGGGGAGTTTCATTTTTCAGTAACGGATCTTCGTATTAACGGTCCCATTCCCATTATCATTACCCGCAGTTACGGCAATCAGAGGAAATATGAATCTCCATATGGCTACAATTGGACAATCAACTATGATGCCCGGATTATCACTGTCGATAGTACGAGCTTGACATATGTTACACATGAAGCGGGCACAAAAGAGTATTCCAAAGTATCTACAAATCCGGATGTCTATGCACTGGCTGGCAATTCATCCCATTATTTTGTCCAGACAATTGATCCTGCAGGCTTCGATCTGGTAGTGTTGAATGAGAATCTGACGTATCACTTCACCACCGAAGAGGGAAATGACTATGGACGGCTTAAGCACATTCGGGACGACTACGGTAACCAGGTGTCGTTTGAACATAATTCAATCACAGGCTTTATCACACGCATCACAGATACGCTGGGACGCGACATACGACTGTATTACAACAGTAGCCATCGGCTGTCGCAAATCTATGACATGACCGGTGATCGCAGATGGTATTACTATTACTCAGCAGCTTATGATCTGAGCCAAGTAGCGTACCCTGACACAGATGAATACGCGGGGCAAAATCGAATAAAGTTCACGTATATGTATAGCAACCATAACATGATAGCAGCATTTGATCCTCAAAGTCAAATGTTGGTGCGGAATTATTATAGTTATGACAGCGGTCGCCAAGTCTACAGGGTGTATAAACAGGAAAGAGCCGGAGGAAGTCACGACATTACATATGACGCTGTGAACAAAGTGTCCACAATTATCGACCCCGAAGGAAATAGAAAAGAGGTTTACTATAATGACGCAGGTTTAAGAACAAAGCAGATTGTCTTCATGACTGATCCGAGCTCCGATCCAAACCAGTATGTCACTGAATATTTTTATGATGACTTGATGCGGAATACGCTGGTCATCTATCCGGCGGGCAACTGCACTGCCTACACGTATAATGCTGACCATATGCGGACCGGCATCTACCACAAGACGTCACCCGGCGATCCCAACGATCCAAACAACCTTAATGTCATCGCCATCTTGTATGAATATGATCCTATTTATTACACCGAACCCAATACAATAACTGATGCAATGGGTAACGAGACAAAGTACGAATACAATGTAGTTGGACGTGTCATAAAGATCACCCATCCCGAAATCCAGACTCCAAACGGTCTAATAGCCGCTGTCGAGGAATTAACCTATACTACCGCTGGCAAGATCGAGACATACACTAATCCCGCGGGAGCTGTGAGGAAATATGTCTATTCCGAAACGACAGGCTTCTTGCAGGAGGTTGTCGAAGATTTCGGAGGAGAACCCGAACATCTCAACTTGACAACCTCTTACACCTATGACGACTTGGGCCGGATAGAAACCGTGACCAAGCCCGACGGTGGCATAGTGCAGGTTTTCTGCAATACCCACGATCAGATCACCAAGGTAATCTCGCCCGAGGGGTATGAGACTCTTTGTTCTTATGACCAAAATGGCTATCGCAAACAAGTCAAGCGGGAAACCTCAGATCCGTTGAATCCCTGGCAAATCACTGAATTCACGTACGATCCGTGGGGCAATCTTACGAGGAAGACTGATACACTGGGTAATGAAACGTCATATGAGTACGACAAGAACGAACGGCTAAAAATTGTCACAAATGCCCTGGAACAGCAAACGCAGTTCTTTTATGACGAGCGAGGACTACCGGTCAAGGTGACCGATCCCAATGACAAGGATATATTGTTAGCCTACGACCTGAATGGCAACCGCATCAGTATGACCGATACGTGCGGCAACACAACCAGATATGAGTACGACGGCCTGAACAGATTAATCAAGACAACCGACGCAGAGGGACATTATCGTGTTCGGACACTGGATAAACTGGGACATGTGATCAGAGAAATTGCTTATGATTGCAACGACACACCGGAGAACTTAGAAGATGACATTGCCCTGAAGCAGACGCGGTTTGCTTACAATGAGGCCGGTGACCTTGTTGAATATACGGTGATGGCCGATGCCACTACGGGCGAATTAACGCCTTCAGATCCGAATACAGACAAGGTTACCCGGTACGCGTATGCATGGGCTAACGGTCCAATGCTTGAAGAGACCATCTACTATGGCGGCTACGGCATGAACGATGCGACTGCGGCTACCACCACTCATGAATACGATGTTCTCGACCGCAAGGCTTGGACCGAAGACCCGGATGGCAATGTCACCATTTATGCTTATGATGAGGCAGGCCGCGTTGCACGTATTCAGAAACAGGACCTTAATCCGATCGGCGATGACATCCTGCAAACAACTGACTTCTTTTATGATCTGCAGGGACGATTGGCATACCGCATTGAAAAACCGCAGAACCCGGATGTTCAGTCTGATGCAAGCTGGCAGACGACCGAATACGTCTATGATGCGCTTGGTTACCGGATCCAGGAAATCCGCCCCAATGGGGTGATCGTGGCCTATGAATACGATCTTCTGGGCAGAAGGACGCTGATGGTTTTGGATCCGTACGATGCTCAAAGCAACCCTGATGGCATTAATCAGATTACGGAGTACGGCTACGATGCTTTGGGACGCCGGCAATGGATCGCCGGGTATGCTGACAGTGCCAATCCGAACACTCGGCAGTTGACTGAATATGAATACGATGGCCTCGGCCGAGTAACGAAGATTACCTACCCCGACGCCGCGACGATTGAGTATACCTACACCCCTGCAGGCAAGGTCTCCAAACGTACCGATCAGCGGGGCTGGGAGACTTACTATACCTACGACGACGTCTACAATATGACGCAGAAGCAGGTAATTGTGAATTCGGTGACCACAATCGAGACCTTCACCTACGACGGCCTGCGACGGATACTCACTGCTCAAAAGCAGGAAGGCCAGTCCACCATCAGCCAATCGGTTTTTGAGTATAACGACATCGGGCGGATGTCCGACGCGTGGGAGACAATCGGCGGCCTGGCGGCAAAGCATATCGAGTATGCTTATGACAATGCCGGCAACCGCACGCAGACCGTCTATCCAGACGGTTCCACAATTGATCGCACGAATACGTGGGATGGCCGGATTGACACCCTTTCGCGGAATGCAACGACGCTGTTCGAGTACCAGTATGTCGGCCCGCGGGTTGCGCGACGGTTGTATAACGTACCGAATGTTACGGCCGACTTTGCCTACGACAATATCGGCCGGGTTACGGATATCGATTATGGGGAGTCTATGGTCAAGTTTGGGTATTCGTATGTGGCTGATGAGAATAATATCTATCGGAAAACGTTTGACCACCGCGCAGGCGATCCGTACAATGAATACACTTACGATGATCTGGAACGTTTGACAGATGTGACATATCATGACAGCGATACCGAGGCCTTCGTGATGGATGACCTTGGTAACAGGGCCGGTAATCAGACCTTACGGGAGGACGGAACTATCAACTTCACAGTAGATTCATCAACGAACCGGTATACGACCATAGGTGGTAGTTCCATGTCGCACGATGACGCGGGCAATTTGTCCGTAGACAAAGATGGTTACCAGTACACATATGACTATGAGAATCGCGTGGTGAAGATTGAGGATTCATCGAGTAACGACGTGGCCGAGTATGCGTATGATGCGCTGGGCCGGCGGATATGTATGGTCGATGCGGTTGCTTCGACAACAACAGTTTATTACAACAGCCCCGAGTGGCAGGTATTAGCCGAGCACGATGGCGCGGGTAATCAGCAACGCTACTTCGTCTACGGTAACTACATCGACGAGCCCCTCGTCATGAATGACGGCACAAACGACTACTACTACGCCCACGATCACCTGTACTCTACGGCCGCCCTGATCGGCTGGATCGATGAGGCCTGGACGGTTGTCGAACGCTACGAGTATGACGCTTATGGCAAGGTTCATGTGACCGATGCCTCATACACCCCCCGAACCGTAAGCGCCTACGCGAATCCCTACACCTTCACCGGGCGTAGATTGGACAGCCTTGACGGTTCCAATCTTTGTCGCATGTATTATCGCCATCGTGATTACAGCCCGGAACTTGGAAGGTTTCTAACCCATGATCCTCTGGGCATTAGTATCAGATTACTGTTTCGTAAGTATCCCCGGTTCATTGGAAAGACAGGACCAACGGCTCGCCCTCTTAAACATAGCACATTTACAAGAACATACTTGGCAATTGCACGCTCAAAGAATCTGGAGTTCTTCTTGAATGGGGTATCGGATCTTAAGAAAGGATCGTATTTCGAGTACCCACAATATGCCAATGGAATGTCACTATATCAGCTGACGATGTCGCAACCGCTAATCTACACAGATCCTTACGGCTTGGATGCTAATCCTATACAGGAAACCATTGACATTCTGTTGGAATGGGACCCCGACCATACCTACTCAGAAGACGAATGTTTTGCATATTGTTATTGTCAGGCCATTGGATTGTCACAAGACAAGCTGGACACAATGACTAAAGAGGCTGTGAAAAAGCTAATCGAAGAAATAATGGACAATGCCCTGAAGGGTCCGCTGACTTTGTGCGAAGCTGCTGCGAACGCAGCAGAACTCGGTTCATGCAATGAAGTCTGTGTCGCTTTTGCGGAAACCGGACAGCCGTTCGAAGATCCATGGGGATCGGCACATGGAATCTTAGTTATTGCTGTGTTATGCTTGTTATTGGTGGGATTATTCAGATACTGGAGGCTGCCGTATGAGACTTGAACGCAACATTACATATTTGATGTTGGTGTTAGTTCTGTTATTGCTAAGCGGGTGCAACGACGAAGCAGATACTGAAACAGGTATATCTGCTTTTTCGTATTTGAATCCCGACGGTGATATATTGGCCATACTGGTTGGTTCAAAAGTCAAAGGATGGGATCGGCCTGCCGTTTCAGAAACGAAACCCGTCTTGCTATTCTTGGGTGATGACTCTTCGCGCAAAAGCTGTCAGCAACTGGAAGAGTGGGTAATTAGAGATATGGCGTGGAGGCCTGCTCACGGCAACCAGTTATATTATGCAGCTTTCACCAAGATCTATGATGACAGCGGTGGTTACTATGAACGAAGCACTAGGAGATGGTTTAGGCGGGATGAAGGTAGGCTGGTCATGTTCAATGCCACTTCAAATGACAACGTTTCGACCGTAATCAGTAAAGACGGCTACCCAAACATTTTATCATGCTTTAGGTGGAGTCCGGATGGAACAATCTTAGCCGGCTTAGCAATCATGCCAACAAATCAATTGCTAAATAGTGGCGTACTTGCGGTTTCGTTCGATGGGGGAAAGACTTGTGAGGGGACGGGCATCGAGATGTCTGGCTTTCCTATGTGGTCAAGTAATAATGAATTATACGTAACCATCGGCCAGAATACAATTGCGAAAGTATCATGGGATGGCCAAAGGTTCAAAATCGTCGACAGCCTAAAGAAAGACTTTGATATTGGGCTAAAAGGGAGTTTTCGCGGGAAACCCGTTTACAGTACGTCGCATCGCAAAGATGCGCAAGAAAAAGTGCAGGACAGAACAAGTCTCTTTATCGGTGATCATTTGCTTTACGAAACGAAAGATCCATATTTGAATGTTCTTGTATTGACAGACTGGATAGCCATTGAATCGGATAAGAAAATAATGCTTTTGGATGAAAATTTTTCTCTCCAGCATGAAAAATACTTGGGCTCGAAGACACACCTATTGAATTTTTTTCCTGACACGAACTCGTTCTTCCTGATCGAGGACTGGAAGACTATTTTGTGTTATGATTATACGAGGGATGAGCGACCAGATATTTTATTTGCAGTTGACATGCTTACTGAACCTGTTAGATGAGAGATAAGGATCGCCATCTAAAAGGCCTTTGTTTTGCAATGTTTTATCTTTATCACAATTTGCTCTTGTTCTTTCGATGTGATCATAATACGGTCCTTGCACCTCAGCCACCAACTCAGCCCATGACTTCATGTGTCTACAAAATCGGACCATACAGAATAATTCTTCCACGGAATACTCACCTGATTCTTATCGCGGTCTTTCTTGGGGCAGTACTATTCTATACTTGTAACTGGAGTTTCTTGATACAATGGGTTATGCGGGCAGAGATGTTTGTCCTGCAAGAGAATGGATACGAGGTGGAAGTATCGGGGAATCGCATTTTAGCTAACAATATAGTCGTCCCTATTAACGATGAATGCACTTATGTGGATTGGTTGCTTATCGCTATGCCTTTCGCACTAAGCTGTTCACGCCGGTTCTGGAGAAGTTGCGTCATAGGTATTCTCGTTATACTAGTATGGTTTCCCTTGAATATAGCGAGGATATGGGTAGGTATTAACCTTACAAATAGGGGCTACAATCGGTGGGTTAGTCATGACCTGCCGGACTATGTACTGTGGTACTTAACGTTGGCGCTGCTAGTTATAATCTGGGCCGGGATGAATGTGAGAGTGACAGTGGATAAAGGAAATCTGACACCGCGGTATTAGGACCAATCGAGACAACAAATCGGCTAAGATTACCGCTATTTCAGGACCTTATGGGCAACATAGTATTTTTGACAGGCGGAACCGGCTTCATCGGTGGAGAATTATGCGCAGAACTACTGAGGGACGGATACGTAGTGTGGGCATTGGTTCGCGCAGCCGATCAACACATGGCTATGAGACGCCTTCTATCTCGCATTAAAAATGTCGACAGAAGATTGTGTGCAAATCTGCACGCGGTTTGCGGCGACATCCGGAAACCAGCCTTAGGCATTGACAAACGTGTTCGCTATCAATTGATTGACCGATGTGATCATGTAATACACACCGCCGGCGAGACAAGATTCAACAAGTCAGACTCAGAATATGACGTTAATCCAGTTGGTGTGACCAATCTGCTTGAGGAAGTGTCTACTTGGCCGTCTAAACCTGAAATACTCCACATGAGTACGGCCTCGGTATGCACTCATCCGTGCAACACCGTCTTGCTTGAAAACAATGCTCTCCAGGGCTATGCAAATAGTTACGTGCTCTCGAAGCGAAACACGGAACAGCTTATTCGGTCTTATAACCTGGACGTCATATGTGTACGCCCCAGTATCGTTGTCTCCCGTAACCTTCCACTTAGACGATTTGCCAGAGAAATACTTTGGTTCTTTCCTGTCGCGTCTAAACTTGGTGTGTTGCCAATCCGGGAAGATACATGGGTGGATATAGTCCCGGTTGATTATGTAGTCAGAGCTATAATTGAACTGGTTAGAAAGCATCACAAGGAACATAATTGCTATCACATTTCCGCAGGTCTCGGTGCCTCTGTTACGTGTGGAGAATGCATTGATGTTGCGGCACAATTCTATGGTAAGTCCGTTACGTGCATAGCAGGTGAAGAGTGGCAAAAGCGCAGGAATGCAGGTGAAAAGAGCGAATTTATGAAGTTACTGGACGTGTATCTGCCTTTTGTCAACGCAGGCAACGTGTACTCAAACGAAAGGATTTCGAAGGAACTCGGCGAGGCAATGCCTATCTGTGCGAAGCTAACCGAATTCTTGTGTGACAATCTATCTTTAATTTCCAGAGAGGAGGCAATGTGCGAAGCTCGCAGACCTTAGTGCCCACCATCCTCACTGTCGTGGCGGGATGTATTCTCGCTGGCTGCGGTTCCTCGAAGTCTAGAAGTATGTCCGGTGACATGCAGGAACTGAAGTACGTGAGGTGGCAGGCTACGTTGGAGCGTGAGGTAAGCGTTGCGTTTGATAACCCAAGTTCAGATTCGGGCGGGCAGAAACTTATGGAAAATCTCACTCTTGTTTATCTCATCCAGCCCATAGGTTCAAAACATTCTGATTCTTCTCTCTGTTATCGTCTCTCATTTGAGGATGTGGCGGTAAAGCGAACGGATTTCCTACATGAGTTATCCTTGACTGATGCTGCTATAGAACTATCGGGTAAATCCTTTGAAGTACTTGTGGACAGTGCAGGACGAATCTTAGAAGCCAATGAATTGCTGAAGTTGATCAGTGCTCTTGCCCGTGGGTGTGAATCATGCCCCCAGGGCAATGACTGTGGACAGCTAAAAATCAAGGAGCACAATTTCCTTCTCGATCTATGGTCGATCCAAGAGTTGCTCTTTAGAGCGAATGCCGCCTTGCAGAAACTGGCAAACCAGGAAGCGTGGAATTGTGAACGTCAACTTCCGTCGGTACTGCATGGTGAAGCGCCATCTGTGAATACGGAATGGCTAGGCGAAACTAATGGCGAGGGAATGTTGGCTGTGACAGGTCATGAGACATTGAACCAAGGTCCTGCTAAAAACTCCCTGCCCGTCTTGCATCATCCGCATGTCAAGCCCAAAGGACTTCTGGGCTATCTCCGTAACTGCACCTATGATTCAGTCAAAGGGCATATTACGGTGGAGACAGGCGAGAGTGCCGGTTTGCCGTCGCGGATCAGCCGCGAAGGTGTCATGAATGCAACCGCTTACTACACGCTCTCCCGCCCCCCTCAACAAGCAGACATCGAGATCTGGGAAAAGCTGATAATCGAAGCCAAGGAGCAATAGGATAGTGTGCTGGTGGACGTGGCCAATCCCGGCCAGTTCTTCGCCTGTTAGGGACTGCTTGAATTTGCCGACCGTTTCTGGGTGGCCAAACACATATCAGGGAGTCAGTGAATGTAGCGCGGCGTGTAACAACGCGGTCTCAAATCTGAACAGGGGTGGAAAACGCTGGATTTGGTTGGATTTGTAACTCTTTGCCTGAATTAGACTTATAATGTAACGTGTTAATCTGCAAGTACTTACAAAATGCAGGAAAATAACTGGGGGTCAAGAGGTCGCAGGTTCAAGTCCTGTCGCCCCGAATTCATAAGGCTCGTAAGAATAAAGACTTACGAGCCTTTTTTATTGTACCCTTGACATCCGGAATTGAAAATACTACACTTTATGCCGTTTTAGTGTAGTATTTTTTTTGGAGGGCCGATTATGTCAGGAAAAAATTCTGTATCGGGAAGCATCTACTTAAACCGGGATCGTTACTGGTGGAATGTCACCTTACCGGGGGAGACAAAAAGGAAATCCATTCCTCTCAAACCAGCAGGCGCTAAATACGCCACAAAGGATTATCACGTTGCCGTTGAGGTGGCCAAGGAGATCTTACTGCAGCACCTGAACAAAAGCAGGGCAGTCTATATTCCCGGTTCGATTGCGGAACTATGCGACATGTACCTTTCCTTTGCAAGGGACTACTACTCCCATACAAACGAATCGTTCAATATCAAGTACGCCCTGGACTTTTTAACGGAAGAGCATGGAGATATGCCTATCGAAGACTTTGGGCCGGTATTACTGGACCAACTTCGGTCCGGGATGATTGACAAAGGTCTTTGCCGGACCACAATCAATCAGAGGGTAGGCATGATCAAGCGTATGTTCAAATGGGGTGTATCCAAGGAGATCGTACCGTCTCACGTCTTCCAGCGTCTCTCCACGCTCGAGGGCTTGAAAAGAGGGCGGTCCCAGGCCAAGAGTCCCGTAAGGTGACTCCGGTCTCAGAGGAGACGGTAGAGGCTGTCCTGCCGTATCTGAGCGATACTCTGCGAGCCATGGTACGTATCCACTGGCTCACCGGTATGCGGAGTACCGAGGTATGCATTATGCGTCCCTGTGATATTGATCGTTCCGATTCCATCTGGATCTACCGGCCTTCTGAACACAAAGGCCGTCACTTGGAAGATTACGAGCGTGTTGTTCCTCTCGGTCCTCAGGCTCAGGAAGTACTCAGGCCGTTTCTCCTGCGGCCGGCAAAGGAGTATTGTTTTAAGCCGGAAGAATCTCAAGGGCAGCGAGGTCATAACTTCCACAAACGGCACGAACCGCACTTCAATAAGGACAGTTACCGCCGGGCTATTCAGTACGCCGTCAACGCCGCCAACCGGGACATCCGCAAGAAGGCCAAAGAGCAAGGAGTTGAGAAGCCCGTCCTTGTCCCTCACTGGACACCCCACCAGTTACGTCATGCCGCCGCCACGCGGATACGCAAGGAGTATGATCTTGAAACCGCAAAGGCCGTCCTGGGCCAGAAGCGCATCCAGACCACGGAGATCTACGCCGAGCAGGACCTCAGCAGGGCGGTAGAAGTGGCAAGAAAGAGGGGATAAAATCCACTGAAAACCCTATATGTTATATAGAAAAAAGTAAGAAAACCTATTGACATATTAACAATCGAAGAATACTCATTAACTCATAACAAGGGGTCATTGAGGTTTAAATGGGCGCAATGAATACCTACAAGTATTCTTCTTCGTTTCCATGACACTTATTAAATTGCTTCTTTCCTCAAGTAACTAACCATTCCATAAAACAGGGATCGATTTGGAAAAGGAGTTGTGTCATGAGACTTTACAAATATACATATATACTTATTGTTTCTGCTATGCTTACAGGGTGTTCATCATCAGTAAAAGTAAATGATAACCTTGTAACATTAAATCGTAATGCCTACTTCAATGGACCTTTAGCAAAAACAGGAGCAGAACATAATAATATATACAAAAACCTTCTTATTGCATATGAAGAGATTGGTAATAAAGGGAAGGGAGGCAATGAAATACTTTCTCCTTCTATGGCTAAGAATCCTCTAATTGTTAAAATGATTACGGCTGCATATGAATTCTCAGTTCCAAGAGTTTCATCTAAAATAAAGCCTAGAGATATATCAACGAAAAACATCGAAGAATTTACGACATTATTAAGAAGTCACTATGGAGCAGGCCTCACCAAGGATGCGGAAGATTCTGATGTGCAGGAAATAATTAAATATTATTTATTAGCTTATTATTCTGACGACAAAGGTTTTATAGACCGAGAAGGTGCTGTATACAAACGTCCTGAAATAAAAAATAAAATTGGAAATGATGTTATTACTACCGTAGTTGCAATATTTCTTGAAGCTCTTTTTGATGGCACCTTGAAAGTGCCTGTGTTTTACACGAATCCCAAAGAGATAACGTCTACTGCATATAGGTTTATAAAAGACGACAAAGAACTTGAAGCAAAAGGCAAAATAGTAGAGATCGGCAAAGAAGGGATTGATAAGTATGAACTTAAAGCCATAAGATACCTATCCGGTTTGGCTGCAGATCAGTCGAAAATATTATCAGGTGCGGCTGTAAGATTATTCGGCGACCTTGAATTGGGTTTTGTGATTGGAGGCCATTTCTCATTCGGTGATAATGATACGTTTGCTAAAATAATGGATACCATATTTGAGATTTCTTCTAAAAGACTAGCTGAAGCGGCGGCTTATGAGCTATTTTATGATTTAACATTGAAATATGATGTAAACATAAAAGGGGAATACAGTATATCAAATAAAGATATAACCCAAACAACAAAAGAACTATTGCTTGAAATAATATCCCTTGATCCTCCTACAAGCGGGGCTGGGAAATCACAAACTAAGAGCATTCCACAAGATCCAATCCAACCGTCGCTTTGTCAAACGCTTGGGAGAGGATCGGCCAATCCCATTTCGCCGGATGGAATGTAGGCCCGGCCAGGAGGCGCAGATCGATTTCGGCGCCGGTGCCCCCGTGGTCAGGTCCGATGGGAAACGAAAGCGTCCTCACGTATTTCGGATGGTTCTGAGTTTCTCCCGGAAGGGGTATAGTGAAGCGGTGTATCACCAAAACACCGACACTTTCATTCGTTGTTTAGAGAATGCCTTCTGGCACTTCGGCGGGGTCCCCCGGACTTTACTCATCGACAAAGGGGGAACGCCGCAGGATGTCGAACGCGAGGCCCTGAGGATCCTCAATAAGGTCAAAGAGTATGGCAAAACCAGATTTGTGCCCAGTTCAGGATGCAGACTCGCGCCGGAGACACCCGCCGAGAATATTCAGGTACTTATCGAAACAACGAGACGATCCGAGATGAGGACTCCTATAAAAGAATTGTAAAGAAAAACTTAACATTGCTTTCTCAGACGACTATGCTGCCCACAGAAGACTTCCTAGAAGGGGAAGAACAATTTATACGGAGAAACCGAATGAAACTGACTTCGAAACTCGATCAGACCCAAACAGACCACTTTATCGCTGTTTTCCGCGATGGTTTACTAACAGACACCCTGCCGTTCTGGATCGACCACTGTGTCGACCGTGAATGCGGCGGATTCACATTTGCCTTGGACAGGGACGGAACCTTGTTGAGCACCGACAAGTATCTCTGGCTTCACGGTAGATTCGTATGGCTGTTGTCCGAGTTGTGTCTACGCGTTGAAGCGAAACAAGAATGGCTCGAATTGGCCGAGCATGGCATGAAGTTTATTCTCGAGCATGGCTTTGCGGAGAACGGCAAGATGTACTTTTCCGTCGATCGCAAGGGTCGCCCCCTGAGGATGAGAAGGTATGTATTCTCCGAGGCATTCGCTGTGATGGCTATGGCTTCGCTGTCGCGCGTGAAGAACGATTCTACCCTGGCCGACCGGGCAATGGCTCTCTTTCGTCGGATGATGGATTATTATACGATACCCGGAATGATCGAGCCGAAATTTGACAGCACGACCCGTCCCATGAAAGGACTGTCCATGCCCATGATAGTCATATCCACTACGCAGGTGCTCCGGGAAGCGGTGGACAGTTCCCTCTGTCAGAAATGGATCGATTACAGTATCGCCGAAATTGAGGCGGATTTTATGAACCACCAGTATGAAGCTGTCTTGGAAACGGTAGGTCCTAACGGCATACTGATCGACACCATGGAAGGAAGAACGCTCACTCCCGGCCATGCCATCGAAGTGGCGTGGTTTATTCTTCACGAAGCGGTGATTCGCGGTAATGACGACCACCTCCGTCGGATGGGCCTGACTATTCTGGACTGGATGTGGGAACGCGGATGGGACAAAAAGTACGGCGGTATCCTTTACTATACGGATGTCAAAGGGCTTTCTTGCAGTGAGTACTGGCATGACATGAAGTTCTGGTGGCCCCACAACGAAACGATGATCGCCTCGCTTTTAGCTCATTTCCTGACCGGGGATGATAAATATCTGGCCATGTTCAAACAGGTGCACGACTGGGTGTACGCCTATTTCCCTGATCCGGAATACGGCGAGTGGTACGGTTATCTCCATCGTGATGGAAGTGTTTCCAGCCGTTTGAAAGGCAATCAATGGAAAGGTCCCTTCCACCTGCCCAGAATGCAGTTGTACTGCTGGAAACTCCTGGAAGAAGTTACAAAGGCGAAACATTTATGAACCGATACCAGCGGCTTCTGGCCTTCTTGGATGGCAAGCCTGCGGACCGCCCCGCGGTGAATTTTTACGAAATCGGTGAATTCAGGATGGATCCTTCGGACAACGACCCATTTAACATTTACAATGATCTGTCGTGGAAACCGCTGATCGATCTGGCCGAAGAACAAACCGATCTAATCAGGATGCGAAGACCTGTTCGCGCCAATTCGCACGAATCATGGGATGGATCTAATATGTCCACGGAATCGGTTAGAAGCCAGGGTTGTAAGTTCCAACTGGGCAGCAAAGTCAAGATGGATATCTCGTTACACAGTTTGATGGGATGCAGGTATAAGACGAATAGAATCAACTGCGAAAACCCAAATAAAGGAACGAACCGATCAAGTTAAATTTTGATTTAACAGGTCTGACTTCATAGAGTATTCAATGGACATATAAAGAGCCAGACATCTTTTTGGTTTATAATGTGGTTGGGATGATTCCAACCTCTACACTGTCGCTCTATGTCGCCTCATTGGTCAGCTTGATTCCTGTGAAGCGTGCGAAGAAGCCTAATTCCTTGGTGATGTCGCCATAAACCGTTTGGCGATGCAGACCTGCCGACCAGTTCTTCCATAGCCGGGTTACATTGCCGTCTACACGGACGCGAATCTTGGTACGGCAACCGCGGTCGACCTCAAGCCCCACTGGTGCGTCGACAATCTCGCCCGTAAAGTAGGGCATCTGATCCAGGCCCACGAGAATTCCCTGTGTGACTTTCTGTCCTTTTCGCATTTGGACTTGGGGGACGGCCCCGGCCTGTCGCTCCATCACGCTCCGCAACTTATACGGGGCTGTCTCACCATCCGGTCCATCCATCTTCCGCGTTCCAAGGCAGTGGGCGAGAATGATGCTGTTACCGGACTCATCCACGGTTGGATCACTGATGAAACCAGGCCGGCCCGACAGACCCTGGAAGATTATATGCGTCATTGCACAAGAAAGGTCTGATTCACAGATACCGCCAAATCCCAGGTCGTTCAGCCGCGTGAAGCCGATACACGGAAATGCGTACGCCAGACATAACGATTTATACATTGTCCCATAGCAGTCGGCCGTCAGTACTGTCGCATCCTCCTCCGCCAGCAGCCGCTCGAATGCCAGTGCCAGGCGGCATGACTTGAATATCTCATCCTTGCTCGGTTCGACCACCTTCTCGGCACCGGCGATCCAGCGGTTAGCCTCAGCCTGTGCCTCAGCCTGAGAGATAGCATTGACCGCGTCCATCGTCTGCTTCAGGTCGATCGCCTTGATTTCCGTACCGAACTTGGCCTTGACGTCCTCCCCGTACTTGCCGATCGGCCGGGTGGTAATATTGAGAATCTTTGCCTCGCGGAGGTGGTGAATAGCGCGAAATGGCCGAATTGCCAAAGCAAGCTGCCTATAGTCGCTGGTCAACAACGCTTCAAACTTGGCCCCCAGCGGCTGGTTCTGCAACGCACCAAAGCCCGACCACTGATGCCCCGAGTACGGCACGGCGAAAACAACCGTAGGCTTACCCCATCCTAGTATGGCCGGCAGGACCTGTTCAGCGCCCATCGATAAGTGTATTACCAGCACTCCATCAACATCCGTCGCCTTCGTTGCCAGCGACGCCGCATGGTCCGCTGTTGAAACCAGTTCGTTGATTACGAAGTCCACGTCAACGAAGTCTGATTTCATCTCGGCGAATTTACCATTGTAAAATCTGATTTCCTTCGCAGCATCCAAGTCAGGCCGCGGCCATGCCCAGCCCTGTGGCACTCCCATATACACTCGTGCTACCTTGACTTTCGATCTGCGGCAGCCGGGACTGATAAGGGGGTTGCCTGTCGCCGCAAGACACGGCAAAGATTGTAGTCCACTCATACATAACGCACATCCTGTCCCCGTTGCCTGTAAAAACGTCCTCCGCGACATATCCGTACTCATAGAATTCTCCTTGTCTGTTTACGACATGCCCATTCGCTCATCCCTTCACCTTGTGAGCCTTCACAATACCCGCTTAGTGGAATTCGTGCAACTATAAATATTGATCGAGCCACCTTGGGGACTTGTTGCATTTGCGTAAAGATTTGGCGTATTCTATGGATTTTGTCGGAGATATTGGTATGAGAGCATTCATTCCCGGCTTTGACCAGCAAGGTGCTTACGAAAGTCGATCCCATGCTGCGCCATGCTGTGGAGAAAATACAGGTTCGTGACTGGCTGTAGGCTATACAACTTACCCATGTGAGATATAATTTCTTATTCATAGTTGGAGGATAATAACAAATCAGTAAAAATTCGACAATGCCATTCGTCCGGTTGCTTTTATAATCCTGTGCTATAAAAGAGCTTACGGTAAAAAAAAAATGTATGTACTCTACGCGTTTGAATAGCCGGTGCTATAAATTATTGTACTTTACGGCTCGCATTTGTTCTCCTCAGCTTGCAACTCTAAGGATATGATCAAATAGCTCCCGGAGAACTTATTTGTAAGAGAGGGAAAGATTAATGCCTCAAAAGAGCCGGTAAAAAGGTAATAATCTGCGGGAAGAGCATTAGCAGAAAGATGCACAGGAAGTAGGCCGGAATGAAGTACATAACTCCTTTAAAAACTTCTTTTAAAGGAACATCTTTTGCCATAGCTCCTACTACATAAGTCGTAGCACCCACAGGGGGGGTGATGGCTCCCAGCGTGGTGATGACAGTAATTGTAACGGAAAACCATAAAGGATCGTATCCCAGACTGGTCGCGACCGGAAAGAAAATGGGAATGCTGATCATCAACAGTGCCAGGGCATCCATCACAGCTCCGCCAATGATGAAAAACATAAATATCATTAGTAGAATCATGGTTTTCGGAACCGGCAAAGAGGCCACTGTGTCAGCGATTTCATAGGGAATGCGGGTAACGGCCAGAAATTTACCAAAAATGATGGCCCCAGCCACAATGGTAATGACCATACAGGAAGCTTTCAGGGTATCTTTAATAGAGTCGAGAAATCCCTTCCAGGACAGTTTTTTCTGCAGCAATCCGATGACAATAGCCAGAAAGGCCCCAGCCGCCCCTGCCTCGGTTGGTGTAAAGATTCCGAAATACAATCCTAAGATAACCAGAAGAAACAGTAGCACCATCTCAAATGCGCCTTTCAGCGACAGGAATTTCTCTCGCAAACAAACCCTGGAACCTAAGGGGCCCCATTGAGGAAAGATCCGGCACAGAATATAGACGGTTAACATCAGCAGCAGTGTCAGAACAACACCTGCACCAATTCCGCCGTAAAATAGCTTGGCGATGGATTGCTCAGTCGATAAACCAATAATGATAAGTACGACACTGGGAGGAATCACCACACCTAGAGTAGAGCCGGTAGCGATTGCTCCGATGCTCAGTCGCGGATGGTAATTGTATTTTTTCATCTCCGGTAAAGCCACAGTAGCCATCGTGGCAGCAGTAGCGGTGTTGGAGCCGCAGATCGCTGCGAATGCTGAGCAGGCCATCACAGTCGCGATCGCGATACCTCCTCGGATATGACCGATCCAGCTATATGCCGCCCGATACAGATTTTTATTGATGCCGGAATGAAAGGCAATTTGTCCCATGAAGATAAACAAAGGGATAACCGTTAGCCCATATTTGGAAAAGGTGGTCCATAAAGCCGTTCCAATCATGCTCAGGGCGGCTTCTGGGGAAACGACATACGCAAATCCCACAAAACCGACAATTGCCATCGCAAATCCTACCGGCGTACCGAGAAGAAACAGCACCAGTATCAAGACTATAATTCCAAGAATACCTACGGCGGTTATACTCATGGGGATTCCTCTGGGTAGCCGGATAGGGTTTTCAGCAGTTCAATAAAGAACACAAAAGTAAGCAATCCGAAACCGGCCGCCACCCCATATGTAAAAGGGTAATAGATAATTCGCAGTGTTTCAGTCAATTCTCCCATTTTCATCAGGGTCGTGGCCAGTTTGGCGATTTGCCAGGCAGCGGCGGCGCAGAACAGCATACAAATAGCTCGGTTGAAAATATCCAGACCTTTTTGAATCGGCATGGGAAACATATTAGTCAGAATATCCACGGCTAGATGGTCTTTTTTTCGCTGGGTGTATCCCAGCGCACAAGCCGCTACCAGTGCGCCGGACAGTCCCATCAGTTCAAACACACCGGGAAGCGGTTGGTAAAACAGTCGAAGCAGGATATCCGCACAGGTAATTCCGACCATGGCCAGCAGGAAGAAGGCCGACACGGCCATCAGGGCTTTCTGCAAAAAAAGCTCAATTCTGGATAACGACTCAATTCGCATGGTTTATGATCTTATTGAGAATGGTTTTGAATCAGAGTTTGCAGGTTCTGCACAATTTCTTTTGCGGGTAATGCTTTTTCTTCTGCTTGTGCGATCCACTCATTCATGATCGGCGCCAAGAGTTTATTCCATTCTTCTTTTTGCTGAGGGGTTAATTCAATGACTTCCACTTGATACGTTTTCTTTGACCATTCGAGCGCATCCCGGGCGTGCTGGTCCATGTATTCCCCGGTCCATACTGCCTGCTCCAGTGCCAATTCATCCATTACCTGCTTTACGGAATCCGGCAAGGCATCCCATTTCTTCTGATTCATAACGACCGCAAATGGATAGATTACAGTATCAGTCATCGTAACGTATTTACACATTTCCGCATAGTTAAAATCTTTCATGACTTCGACGGAGGAAAATAATCCCTGGACCACTCCTTTTTGTAGTGCTTCGGGTGTCGCAGACATTGGCATACCCACTTGATTTGCTCCCCAGGCCTTCAGGATTTGGGCCGCTCCGCCCGAAGCGCGAAGGTCCAATCCCTGGATGTCCTTCAGAGTGCGAATTGCTTTTTTCGACATGATGTTGGAGGGGGCGGTTGTAAACATGGTCAGCACTTTCACCTGAGAGAACGATTCGGGTTTGTAGTTATTATAGAGTTCCCACAAGACCCGGCTTCCAACTTTGGAATTGGGAATTTTCAGCGGCAAGGATGTGGCGTTGGTAAGAAGAAAACGTCCCGGTTGATAAGCCATACACAGACAGCCAATGTCCGCCTGATTATTGATGATCCCGTCCATCATGTCTTTGGCTTCCAGCAGTGTTCCTCCGGGAAAAGTCTGGATTTCTACTTGTCCCTTGGTGCGTTTTTCCACCTCTTCCTTCCAGCGTTCCATCTGCACACAGGGGAAGGTGGAAGCAGGAGGGAAGTTGGCATAGGTTAGCTTGATAACTTCCGTTTGGGGTTGCTGGCCTGTCGGTTGTGATTTTTTGCATGCCGGCAGAAAAGCAATGAAAAGGGCCGACAAAAACAATGGAATGGCGTTTTTCATTTGTTCATCCTTTCAAAAAAGGCCTGTGCATTATAAAGATACATGCGGAAACGTTTCTGTATATAGAAATATCAATTATAAAGGATTCATGAATAAATACAACTTTTTGGTTTATTTTTATTCAATTGTTAGTGTTTTACCGAAGCGTACCATCCTTGGCCCTGTAGAAAACCCGCTGGGCTTTGCCTGGTTGCCTCGGTAGCTTTCCAATGGGGTAAACATCACCTTTGGGGCTGAATCCAAGGGCTTCTTTAAGAACCTTTTCGACCATAAATCCTGTCACAGAGGACTCGGCTTCCACGTTGACGGTTACCTCCTGAATCCCTTCGATCTCCTCGATAATAATCTGGTAATTGGTCCCGATTCCGGGAATCTGCATCAAAGCCTGTTCGATCTGTTTGGGGAAGAAGTTCACACCCTTTACAATCAGCATATCGTCTACGCGGCCGGTAATGGGAGCCACGCGTACATGTGTCCGGCCACAATCACAGGTTTTTCGGCTGAGAATACAGGTCAGATCTCCCGTACGAAAGCGGATGACAGGAAGTGCCTGGCGAGTCAAAGAGGTGACCACTAATTCCCCCTGTTGACCGTCTGGTATGGGCTCTTCACTGCCGGGTTTCAGGATTTCTACGAAATAGTGATCTTCCCAGATATGGATCCCATTATGGGCCTTGCAGTCCATCCCGAGAGTCCCGACACCGCCGGTTTCCGTCATGCCGTAAATATCAAAAACCTCTACGCACAGACCGTTCGTGATTTTCTTTTTCATGGAGTCGGAAAAGACCTCGGCCCCGAAGATTCCGATCTTCAGGGAGGGTAATTGTTCGTGCATTTCCTGCATTACCTCCATCACCCGGATTCCATAACTGACGACGCCGGTTAAAATCCGGGTACCGAAATCTTTTGCCAATTTGATCTGTCGTGGCGTATTTCCCGCTCCAGTGGGAATAATGAATAATCCGGCAGCACGCGCCCCGTGATACATTCCAAATCCGCCGTTAAACAATCCGAAAGAAGGGGTGATCTGTATAGGGTCGCCCGGCCGTGCTCCGGCCATTCGATAACAGCGGGCCATACATTCAGCCCATTGTTCCAAGTCGGCTGTTGTATAGGGCATGACAACCGGTGTGCCTGTAGATCCGCTGGACATATGCATCTCCACCAATTGGCTTGGTGCAGTACAACATAAACCCAGTGGATAGCACTGACGAAACAGGTCTTTGTTCATCAGGGGAAGGGCGGAAATGTCTTCAACAGACTGAATATTTTCAGGATCGATTCCTCGCTGCTGTATCTGGTTTCGCATGACTTCATTTTGTTCATACACATGCCTCACAATGTTTCGCAAACGTTCGGACTGCATCGCCTGAAGGGCATTGGGAGAGATTGTTTCCAAAGATTCCTGGAAGTATTCACCTGTATTCATGCCGCCATATTCCTCCCTTCTTCAAACGCCTTCAGATTTAATTCCTGATAGGTTGATTTCACGCAGGTGGCAATCGATTTCCGCCAAGTTTCCGCCGGAAGATCCAGTCCTGTGGAGAGTACCCCTAATAGGACCACATTTGCAACTCGGATATTGCCTAGTTCAATAGCCTTTTGGGCTGCGTCAAAATAAATCAGGTTTTCAAACTGGTCCTGTAGCATGTCTTCGGCGTTATCCGGGTATGTGGCGGCTCCCATTGATACCGTGACGGGGGTGATGGCCTGAGAATTGACCACAACCAGTCCTCCCGGTGTCAGATAATCGGCATACCGCAAGGCTTCAATCCGCTCTAGGGCCCCCAGTACCCGCGCGGTCCCTTTGGCTACCAGAGGGCTGTTGACCTGACTGCCGTATCGAATCTGGGCAATCACGGAACCGCCTCTCTGGGCCATGCCGTGCACTTCATTGGTTTTCACATCATACCCAGCCTTCATTGCGGTCTGGGCGACGATTTCGCTTGCCAGCAAAATTCCCTGCCCGCCTACTCCCACAAGAACCACACTTTGGGTATCCTGCCTGTTCATGACGTTGTTTCCTCAGTATCGGTAATTGCTTTGAATGGACACATCTGTTCACACAGACCACAGCCGTAACAAAGGTATTCGTTAATTTCCGGTTTTTCCTTACTTCCGTCAATGGCCGGACAACCCAGTTTCAGGCAGGCTCCGCAAGCCCTGCATTTTTCGTTTTCAATTCGACGAATAGCGCCGACTTTCCGTCGTGCTCGAAGTGGGCAGACAGCCCGTGAAACGATCAGAGACGGTTTTTCCGACTCCAATTCCTGCTTGATGATTCGCTGCGTTTCTTTAACATTGTATGGATCGATGGTGTGTACCCGTTCAATCCCACAGGCCTTTCCGATCTGTTCGATGGAAACAGCTGTGGTTTTTTCTCCCATCAGAGTCAGACCCGTGCCGGGATGCTCCTGATGTCCTGTCATGGCGGTGCTTCGATTATCCACGACAATGATTGTGGAACAGCCTTTGTTGTAAACAATATTCAGCAAGCCGGTGATTCCGGAGTGGAAAAACGTCGAATCCCCTACAATACCGACGATCTTTTTTTTCTCACCGGCCTTATCCAGTCCATGGGCCATCGAAATGCCGCCGCCCATGCAAAGGATAATGTCCATTCGATTGAGGGGCTTGAAGGTTCCGAGACTGTAGCAACCGATATCACCAGTGACGACAACATCGTGCTTTCCAAGCGCCGAGAAAATTCCACGGTGCGGACAACCCGGACACAAAACCGGGGGGCGGGCTGGGAGACAGTCGATATATTTCGGAGAAGACATACCGCAGAATTCTTTTCCTTCCAGTCGAGCTCTGCTTTCCTGAAGTACAGTCACGGAAAGCTCTCCGATCCCCGGGAAATAGTCTCGGCCTATGCAAGCAATCCCTAAGGCCTTAATGTGCTGTTCCAGAATGTCATCCAGTTCTTCGATGACAAGCAGGGAGTTTGCCCCGTCGGCAAATTCGCGGATTAAGCGGTTCGGATAGGGATACGAAAAGCCAAGCTTTAAAATCGAAGCATCAGGCCATACTTCGCGGGCGTATTGGTAGGCAATGCCGCTGGTCACAATTCTCAGTTGGCGATCCCGCCACTCGATACGGTTAGCGGGGGATTGGGCAGCGGCCTGGCTGAGCTGTTGCAGACGTTCCTCAACTTTTTTCCGCATCTTCCGCCCCCAAATGGGAATGGGAACAAAACGGGGCGGATTTTTTTCCAGTCCGATGGGCTTGGGATTTTCTTGTCGACCCTCAAACTCCACAATGCTGCGAGAGTGACTGATACGGGTTGTGCTACGAAGAATTACCGGTGTTTTGTAGGTTTCTGAAACCGTGATGCCGATTTTAACGAAGTCTTTGGCTTCCTGACTATCAGAGGGTTCGAAGATAGGAATTTTGGCAAATCGGGCATACTGGCGTGTATCCTGTTCGTTTTGGGAAGAATGCATTCCCGGATCATCCGCTACGCAGATGACCATTCCGCCTTCTACACCGATATAGCTGAGTGTCATCAGCGGATCGGCTGCGACGTTCAATCCGACATGCTTCATCGTCACGATGGATCGAGCCCCGGCACAGGACGCTGCGGCCGCCATTTCGAAGGCCACTTTTTCATTGGGGGACCATTCACAATATATGGCATCCCGATACAGGACGGCATTTTCAAGGATTTCCGTCGAAGGGGTACCCGGATAGCCGGCCGCGACAGTGATCCCTGCTTCATATGCTCCGCGTGCGATAGCTTCATTACCGCTGAGTAATTGTCTCAATCGTTGTTTTCCTTCTTTCATAAGCACATAACAAGGCAATAATTTTCAGACATAAAAATAAAAGATATACAAGTATAGGAAATCAGTAGTAAAAAAAGAAGTAAATTACAGAGGTTCAAAGTGAATAAGTATAATAGGAAATTCTTACCCAATTTATTCATTTCCAAAAAATCTTAAAAAAACAGACCGTGCAGTACTGAAATACATAACAAACCTGAATTGTACTCATGTGATATCATTTAAAAGTTGATATTGCAATGATTTATGATAAACTTCTTGCATGGAAAATGTGGTGAAAGAAAAAGTCAGGAACAGGTGGCTAAAGATACCCATTATCGCAACGATCATTCGGTTATTGTATCATCGGAAACTAATCTTTCAAAATGAATACCTAAAGGCTGAAAACCCTGAAATCCAAGATAAATAATAGAAAGCGAAAATCCTATGCGAATTGATAATTGTATGACACTCACACGGCGTCAGTTTCTAACACGTGGGATGATGGCGGCAGGTGCGGCGACGCTACCCTATTATATTCCAGTCTCAACTCTGGGGCGCGGCGGAAGGGTTGCTCCCAGTGAACGTATTGTGATGGGCGGAATTGGAATGGGCGGCCGCGGTTCCGGAGATTTGGTTTGGATGTTGAACGAGCCGGATGTGCAGTGGGTCGCCGTCTGCGATGTCCTGAAAAGCCGGCGTCTGGCGGCCAAGAGTACGGTCGACGGCAAATACGGCAATAAAGATTGTGCCGAATATAGCGATATGCGACAGTTGCTCTCCGATCGCTCGGATGTGGATGCCGTGTTGATTGCCACCGGCGATCGCTGGCACGCACTGGCTTCGATCCTGGCTATGCGGGCCGGCAAGGATGTCTATTGCGAAAAGCCCGCCTGCCTTACAATGGCACAGGGGCAGGCAGTCATGGAGACCGCCCGTCAGTATGGCCGAATCTATCAAACCGGTGCCCAGCGGCTTAGCGAGCCGAATCATGTGTTTGCCATAGAAATGGCTCGATCCGGCCGATTGGGCCCGATTCATACCGTATACGCCGACATTCGGTGGCGGGATGGCTTTCGACATGACTGGCTACCGGCCGAACCCGAACCTCCCAAGGATGAATTGGACTGGGATATATGGCTCGGTCCATCTCCCCGGCGCCCCTACAACAGCGGTTATGTGAACGGAGGAGGCTGGTATCACTTTTATGATTTTGCCACCAATGTCGCCATGTGGGGCGCACACACAGTTGCCCAGAGCCTGGCCGGACTCGATATGACGAACGTGTCCGTCATCGAGTTCGAATATGCAGGTCCGGAAAAGACAATGGTGACACACTTATCCAACGGCGTGAAGTTGGTTCTGTTCCGTGTCAGCGGCTCGGTATGGGACCCATGTGAGTATTGGCATGGCGCTTGTGGGGAGCGGTTTGATGGTCCCGAAGGATGGGCCGCCGCCGCCGATGGATATGCAGGGCCCGATGTCTCATCCCCATTACTGTTACGGGAATTCAAAAAAATACTGGCGGATTATGTAGGACGGACAGGACGGTCGTTGAACCATGTACGGGATTTCTTCGACTGTATCCGATCGCGCCGATCAACGGTAGCCAATCCTGACGTCATGGTTCGATCCATGAACATCTGTCTGGCCGCGGATATTTGCGAGCAATTGAAGCGGAACCTGAAGTTCGATCTCCACAAGGCTGAGTTTGTCAGTGATCCCGAAGCCAACCGGATGCGGTCCCGTGCGATGCGTCCCCCCTATATGATTTAATTTAAAACCTAAGGAAATCATACCATGAGTCATCTCTTCATTCTTATAGGAATCTGTCGTTTTTAACCTTGGGCATCTATAAACCTCGTATGTAACCAGTTCAATCTTAGATACGTCCCCGGTCATACCCGATAAACCAACCCATCGCCCCTCCCTCCAGTCAGAGCGAAGCCTACAAAACAGACTGTTCCATATCTAATATTCTCAATACATCTCTATGTTGAAATTCCAAAGGATCTTTTGAGGAATTATGTTTTAACTGATTATGAAGACCTGCTCGAGGTCGATACACTACCCTGGAACTATATCAATCCAGAATGCTTCCGTTCCATCTGCCAGATCCAACGGATTCAGCACTGGAACTAGTCCGAATACATATTACTCCATAGCCAATTGGTGCACAAAAAGGGGCAGACCATCGTAAATCTTGAAGATTTTGCGTTAATGGCTGAAAACTGGCTCATGGGGATGTAAATCCTGTTATAATTTAAGCAGGGGATGGGCCGTCCAAAAGCCTATCCCCTGGCATATTCCTAAGAAACGGATGACGTAGGGATGTGGAAAAAAAACAAAGCGGGTTTTACGTTAATTGAATTGCTGGTAGTGATTGCGGTGATCGCATTGTTATTAAGCGTGCTTATTCCCGCCCTCAAACGCGCCAAAGAGGCCGGAAAACGTTCCCTGTGTCTTTATAACACAAAAAGTTTAGCGACCGCATGGACGCTTTACGTTCAGGAAAACGACGGCCGATTTCCCAAGGCCTTTACAGCGGATGACGGATGGATCCGTGTTGTAACCGGCTATCCAACTAATCCAGAGCAGGCACCCGTTGCCTTGCAGATAGAGGCTCTGGAAGAAGGTCTTTTATTTCCATATTTGGAGACGACTGCAATTTTCCGTTGTCCCGTTGCAAAAAAAGATGAGCTTCGTACCTACAGCATGACCCATGCTCTAAGCGGTGTGCCGGCGACCGAGGCCTATGGCGGAACAATTCTCTCCAGCATGCATGAAATTAAAAACACTGGAAACCGAATTGTCTTCCTGGATGATTTTATTCGTGACTGGGATGCCTGTTGGATGGTCTATAATGATCGTCCCCAGTGGTGGAATACCACCCCCATACGTCACGGATCCGGAGGCAATGTCTTTTCTTTTGCCGATACACATTCCGAGTTCTGGTCGTGGTCCGATCAGCGAACGATTGATCTGGCTGAAAAATGCTATGAAGACAGCACTCCCGAGGCTTACAGTTACCCTGAATCGATCCAGCCCGACAACCCCGATCTGGAAAGAATTCAAACCGCCGTCTGGGGGAAGTTGGGCTATTCCGTTACGCCTTGACTTGTACTAGGAAAGAAGAGGGGCTTAATAACTCCTCAGGCTACTTCGTTCCTGAGAATCCAAAACCATGTCATCATAAATCCATCTTGTCTATCGATGCTTAACTGTCTTGTGGACTTTTGACAGGAAGATACAATGTTTTTGAACGCGATCTCTCTCATATATAGCGTAATGTTGGCTTCCATTTCAATAATTAAGGGTATCTGAAAAAAGCTTTTTTCGTAATTTCTTTCAAGGGCTACAAATATCATCCCATGCCTGAAAGACGAACCAGGATCTTCTTCTGCCAAGAATTCAATTTTACCTTTCGATCTTCTATTTACGGGTGAACTTGGGCAAATGTATGATCTGGCCACCTTTTTGGGCAGATTCATGGGCGCAAATCCCCACGCAGGTCCAGTTGGCCGACTGCACAGCATTGGGCCAGGGATCACGGTCTTCATTCAGGGCGTTTAGAAATTCGTTGACAAGATGGGGATGGGAACCACCATGCCCCCCGCCCTGAATGAAGGAAAGGTGATGTTCGTCATGGATCTCGCTAGGGAGAGTGAATTTACGAATCGGTTCGGGCAAAAGGTGGGCATAATCCGGTACCTCCACCTTTTCGGCAATTTCCTTCTCGGGCTTTTTAGCTGTATGCAGGATATGAGATTCCCCTTCCACAAGGGACCACTCGAAGGATTTCTTGGAACCATAAACATCGATGCTTTCCCGGTACTGGCGCGCTGTATCGAAGAGAAAACGCCAGATGTGAGCGGTCAGATCCGAATCCTGCAGCTTGATATGGCAGGTTTGAATGGAGGATCCGTATCCTGTTTTCTTACAAATATCGTCCCGTACGGTTCCCGATCCAAAACAGGAGACGTATTCCGCATAGCGGTTTACGAGGCCCAGGCAGGGAGAAACAACATGTGTGGCATAGTGCATGGGTACCATACGCTGCCAGTACTCAGGCCATCCATCCATGTCCTGGGGATGAGAGGCTGCGAGGTACTGAATCTTCCCCAGTTCGCCTTTATCGTACAGTTCTTTAACGAAGAGGAATTCACGGCTGTACACCACGGTTTCAGCCATCATATACTTCAAACCGGTCTCGTCAACGAGTTGGCAGATTTGCTCACACTCCTTAATACTTCTGGCCATGGGAACAGTTGACATCACATGCTTTCCGGCCTTCAGGGCCTCAATGGACATCCATGCATGGTCTTCGATGGGTGTGTTGATGTGAACATAGTCCACCCGGGGATCGGCCAACACATCCTCATATTTTGTGTAGCGTTTTTCGATGCCAAATTCATCGCAGGCCTTGTGAAGTTCTGCCTCATTGCGGCGACATGCAGCGTACATATTGGCCAAAGGGTGTGCGTTGTAGATAGGAATGAATTCACTGCCGAATCCCATGCCAATCATGGCTACATTGAAACTTTTCTTACTCATAATGTTCTCCTGATCACTGTTGTTTTAAAATCCCTCTAAACTCTTCCAATACTGTCGTGTAATCTTAATTCCATTGACATAAACTTTTTAATAGGAGTCAAATATATTGTGTCATAGCTAAGAGCTCATGAATACCATCGATCATGGGTGAAAGATTCGGTGGCGATCCGATCCTGGAAACCATATCAATCAACTTTTTGGCGTTGATTCACCGATCCACTTGTCTCCATCCAAGAATGATCATAATGCCCCTGTTACTGAACAGCAAGATATTTCATCAGGGCAAATAAACTCTCCTAAATGGATGGAAGGTATAACTGTCTTCGACAGGAATTAGGTTTGATTTCTTTACATCCATTTTTGGACAAGATCGACTGATTTGTATACAAATGTGCACTTCTTTGCTTTTCGGGGTGGATCACTAGCGGAAAATTTTTTTGTACCTTGAGTGATCTTACCTTTTTCACGGACCTGCGAAACTGCTATAGGGACCCACATAATTTTCAGGATACGGGAGAGGTTTCGCCCCGGGCATATCCATGCGAGGTTTTTGGTACAACTGTTTTTTACCCCGTTCAATGGCAGCAAGCATCTTGAGATAGTCAACATCCGATCTTCTTTGAAACACTTTCGGACTTGTTCCATCTTTCAGGCGGCATAGTTCCAGGCCCCCGGCGGATTTTACAAGCGGCGCAGTAAGCACCCTGCTCCATTGTGGATGGGTCAGGTTGATCCAAGTGTGATGATCACCGGAGTTTTCGACAAAAAAATCAGTTCCATGACAGGAAGAACATTGCTTGTCATAAAGGGTAGAAAATGCGGCAAACCATTCTGTACCGGTGCACGCATCCCGAGAACCGGGCAAGCCGGGACGCGTGTGTTCATAAGTTCCGTAATACGGCACATTGCTGTCGATCCAGTTGTAGATTCGGTGCCTACTCTCGTCGTCGATATTCACATTGCCATGTCCGGATTCGATCAATTCGGTAAGTCTGCTTACACGCGAGCCGCTTTCCAGAGGTAAAAAGGCACGTACAAGAGCATCATTTAAAAGCCAATTATAGTGAATGAAACGTTTTTCGGTAAGAGTGTCATAGGCCATATTGAAGAATCGTGTCTTGTCGCCGGATAAATCTATTGCTCCGTTGGGATTCGGGCCGGAATGACAACTGACACAATACCTGTTAAGAACCGGCTGGACCTGTGTAGCAAAATCTACTGGACCTGCACCCCATTGGGGAGGAGTAATATCAACGCATCCTTTACTCAGTGCTTGCTTGACAGTCGCAGCATTCGGAGGGGCGGTGAAACGCGATTCGTGACAGCCGATGCAGGACTGCATTTCTCCGGGCATAATCTGTGTGACTGAACCCATGCGGCACAATTCCTTTCCATCGGCGTCGATGGCCTGGAAATACAGTTCCACATCGGCGGGAGCCTTGAAATAGGCACATCCATTCTCGTCGACCGGTACAGTACCGTAGCAATATTTGGCATAATAGGTTCCCCTGCTCATCAGCGGGTCCATATCGTAAGCGCGACTGCCCCGCATATTACAGGATTTGGGGATAACCTTCATAATTCGAATCGCTTTTACATCACCCCGCTTTACCCCGGTCATGCCGCGATAGATATCGGTAACAAGAAACATGCCGAAATTCTCAGAGGAATCATCAATCGGCCTTATGTTATGAGGTTTGTTTCTTACAAGAAGAGGGATGGGATTAAAGCAGGAAATATTCTGATCCTCATAAAGCAGTGTTTTTTGTCCTTTGGCGTCCATCAAAAAAAGGCGATACCGATTCGTTCCGCCTCCTCCGTAGGAAACAGCGAAGAGGTTTTCATCGATAGGCCAGGGATCACGGTATGCCCATTGGTATTGTCTGTCACCCGGACCTCGTGCGTTTCGCGCGGGATTATAATCGATCTCAGGGGTCAGGTTTGTGATCGCCATGGGATTTTCCAGGCCCCTGCTGCGGTCGATTATACCGATAGCACCGACGGGATTACCGTGATGGGGCGCCAGGGTGCATAGGACTTTCGATGTTTCGGGAATCGGTTTTGCCTGCCATATCACTGCAGGTTCCAAAATAGTATTGCCGAAAAATAACTGAACGCGAGTTCCATCCGGATTAATTGTCCATAGGCCCTGCAGATAGGTTAGATCCTTGTCCTGATATTCCCATCGTGTAAAGAGGATTGAACCATTGTCTAATAAATATGGGGAATGGTCGGCCAGAGTTCCAAAATGAATTCTCTTTATGTTCGAACCGTCGGCATCCATTACGTGCAGTGCACAGGCAGCACTGGGTTGACATAAGAGATATGCTCTGACACGAGTGGAGACAAACCCAATTTTCCCATTGGGCAAATAAAAAGGATGTATGTCGTTATACGGCTCATATGTGAGCTGCTTGAGGCCGCTACCATCAATGTTTATTTCGTAGATATGAAAACCACCGGTTTCAGGGTTGTTTTGATCCCGTTCCTCGAATGTCGCAAGGATGTCAGCATGCTGTTTTTCCGTGCCGATCTGAAGACGCTGAATGCCTGCACTTTTATCGGGATAACATTGAATTTCGATTTTCAGTGCATCCGTTTCAACCGCATCGAAATGCAATCTGTTATAGCAATCTGTTTCCGTTCCATATTCGTTGACGCACGTCACCGGGACCCAATTCTGTCCATGTTTATACAACAACCTCCATGTTTTCGGCACTTTACAGCCACCGTTGCGCACCTGATCATCAAACCAGTAAACAGCAATCTGCGAAATGGCGCGTGGTTCGCCCAGATCGACTCGTGCCCATTCCATCTGACCTTTCCGATCCCAGAAGGAATGGTTGGGTTTCTGATCGGAGCTTTCTGGGGAGGTAATCTTCATTACATGTTCCAGTGTGTCTGACTGAAAAACCCGTGAAACCGTAAGCGGTCCGATCTTTGTTTTATCAGAGCATTTTCGCCAGGCGAACAAGATTTTTTTAGCATCGAACGACATGCTCATGTCGAATATTACACCGTCGTCACGACGGAATATTTCAGAGAGTGGCTGTTTGGGAGTGGCGGGATCGTAAATATAGATTCCGCCGCCGGGTTTGTATATATCCCAACTGATAATCGAACCAATGCCAAAGGGTCTGTCGAAATGGGGCCGCTTTACAAACGCGATCCTGGGACAGTCCTGCACGGAAATACTGGCTGATAAAGTAACAGAGCAGAGTAGAAGGAGACTCGGAACAATACGAAGTAAATAATGCTGTTTTTGAGTTTCAATTCTTTTCAGGCCACATATCCTACTGAAACGCTTTATCAACACCAGATTTTCCATACCCGTTCCGTATTTTTACAATGAGAATGTAAACGTTTTTTTCTTTGATATTGTGTTGAAAATATACAAAAAAAACCCAGGTTTTCATACACCAGATCTCTACCGGTTAACCCCAAATAAATATAATCGCAAAAAGAAAATATGTCAATCAAGCCATAGGAGACACAGGCATGAATGCTGTACTAATTCCTGTATCAATATGAAGAATTTTCGTTTCTTTTGTAAAAATGTATTTTCATCGGATTGATGCACATAGTGTCATGAGTCAAAAATAGAAGACTTGCTTATTCAAGATGAATTATGTAGAAGTAATAATATAGTATGATAAGTGCCGTTTTTTTCGCATATAAATGACGGTTGCCAGCTTTTCCATTCGGTTTAGAAAGGGCAGGATCATGAATAAGGACACAATGTTTCGATCAACTCACCTGTTTTTGGTCTTCATACTGATGTTAGTTTTCCCTTTGCTTGCTGCTGAACGTTCCCTTCAAAAGAGTGATTTCCTCACTGAAACAAAGGCACAACGGGATGCCCGTATGAAATGGTGGCGTGAAGCTCGCTTTGGAATGTTTATTCATTGGGGCCTGTATGCCATCCCTGCCGGGGAATGGAAAGGCAACACCAATCACGCCGAATGGATCCGTCATACAGCCCAAATTCCCGTACAAGTGTATGACAAGTTTGTTACGCAATTCGATCCCATTAAATTCGATGCCAATGAATGGGTACGACTTGCAAAAGATGCTGGAATGAAATACATTGTAATCACCTCTAAACATCATGATGGTTTCTGTCTTTGGGACTCAAAACAGACCGAATACGATGTCATGAGCACTCCATATCGACAGGATATACTCAGAAGGCTCACAGATGCATGCAATACTCATGGCATACGCATGTGCTTCTACCATTCCATCATGGACTGGCGCCACCCAGATTATATCCCTCGACGTTCATGGGAAGCCCAAAGCCGTACGGCCGAAGGTGCGGTTTTTTCGAGGTACATTTCCTATATGAAAAGCCAGCTTGCAGAACTGATCGGAAATTACAATCCTCACGTCCTCTGGTTTGATGGCGAGTGGGAGAATACATGGACTCATGAAATGGGATATGATCTCTATGACTATGTCCGTGAACTCAAGCAGGACATTATCATTAACAACCGTGTTGACAAAGGTCGGCAGGGTATGCAGGGCCTCACCCGAGAAGGGGATTATCGGGGAGATTTTGGCACACCCGAACAGGAAATTCCACATCAGGGTCTCCCTGGTATCGACTGGGAATCGTGCATGACCATGAACAATCACTGGGGCTGGAATAAGAATGACAAGAATTGGAAGTCAGGTCCCGACCTTATCCGCAAGCTCATTGACATAGCCTCCAAAGGAGGGAACTTCCTGCTCAACATTGGCCCAAAAGCGGATGGGACCTTCCCAGAGGAGTCGATACAACGTTTGAAGGAAATTGGTCAGTGGATGCATACGAATTGTGAGGCAATATACGGTACCACCGCGAATCCATTCGATCGCCTCACTTGGGGACGATGTACGAAAAAGATACGATCTTCCGGTGCAACGCTTTATCTCCATGTCTTTGATTGGCCAACCGACGGCCAACTCCTCGTTCCAGGCTTACGAAACCAAGTCGCTAAGGCATACTTCCTTGCAGGAAATCATAGCATAGATGCATCAAAGGTTAATGATGGATTGCTTTTGAAGTTACCTGAACAACCCCTTGATTCCGTTGCCACGGTTATTGTTCTGGATGTCATCGACGAGTTGAAAATAGAAGAAATCCCCATTCGTCAAATGAACGATGGCACACTGGTTCTCCTTGCCATGCAGGCCGAAATTCATGATATGCCCGGCGGTCAGGCTCCTCAGATCGAAACCAAGTATGGTAAACCCAGCATTGGTTTCTGGATTGATAATCGAGACTGGATCTCTTGGGAATTTGCAATCGATAAACCGGGAACATTCAACATTTTTATGGAAATTGCTTCTCAGGATTCCAGTAAATTTCAACTGAAAATAGGCCGTAAGATACTTACTGTCAACAGTTCAAGCACCGGAGGATATGATAGATTTAAAACGGTGCAATTGGATAATCTGACAATAGATTCCCCCGGCAATATGAGCCTCGAATTTCGACCTGTTCCGGAGGCATGGAATCCAATCAACATCCGGTCACTGATCCTCCGTCCAAAGAAATAATCCCTGGGATGAACGGAACCTGAAAAGAGGGTATGCGAAGTGAATTGGTATTACACATTTGTTCTCCTTGTTTCTGCTTTTCTTACCTGAAAATAGAGGAGTGTAACCGATGATTCGTAAAATCATGATCTTGGGTTTTTATACTCTGATCCTTTGTTTGTATCCGAGTTACGCGGAAAATCCCGTCCAAACTGATTGGGGAAATCCGCAGATAACAGTCAAACAGACAGATAACCAATGGATTCTTCGCGGGCAAGAGCATACCGTGATTCTGAATAACAACACTCTCGCCTTGCAGATCAAAGATAGGGAGATCACATGGAGTCTGGAAGGCTCGCAAAAAGGAGATCTGCTTGTAGAGGTAAATGGCCAAAACATTTCTCTGTGCCTCAGTGATGCCACGAAAATAGAAATTACCGCGTATGACACGGGATTCATGTCGGGTGTGAAAGTTCAGTTGGCCGGCTATCGGCATAACGACAATCCACTTGATCTTCAAATACAGCTTTTCCTCTGTCTTCAGGCACCTGACGAGGATCTCATCTGCGAACTTGTGGCATTGGAAAACCAGATTAAAGTCAAGGAATGTCGTTGGCCCGGAGCGTTCGATTCACAAAGTGTCGATCATACCGTAGTCCCGTTTATGCAGGGGATGCTATTACCTGCGAAATGGCCTCAGCACGTCTGGTTGTACGATACTTTGAGTTATGGCCGGGGCCTTTATATGCCCTGGTGGGGTTACCAACAGGATCATTCTGCCGCTATGCTTATCCTGGAGACGCCCGCCGATGGAGGGTGTCATTTTTCGCATCCCGCCGGTGGCCCGACCCGAATGGGACCACGATGGGTCCATACCCTTGGAAAGTTGTCCTATCCTAGAAGGGCCAGACTGTGTTTTTTTCAACAAGGCAACTATGTGACTCTGGCTAAACAATATCGGAAATATGTTATTGAACACGGTCAGTTTGTATCGCTGAAAGAGAAAATCGCTCGAAATCCTTTGGTTGAAAAGCTCGTCGGTTCTCCCGTCGTTCATACGAGCATTCTTGTGCATATTCAACCGGAGTCCAGCTACTTTAATAAGGAGGATGCGAGCAAGAATCATCATTACGTGCGGTTTGAGAAGAGAGCGGAACAATTGCGCGCCTTATCGGAAAAAGGACTTTCCAGGGCTTATGTCCATCTGGATGGCTGGGGATTTCGGGGATATGACAACCTGCATCCCGATATCCTCCCACCGTGCCCCGAAGCCGGCGGATGGGATGGATTACGCACTCTCGCAGGTACCTGCGAGAACTTGGGCTATGTGTTTGCTCTTCATGATCAGTACCGGGATTATTATCTGGATGCCAAATCCTATAATCCACGGCATACGGTCATCGACGAGAGTGGAAACCGGTATTATGGAAGCACATGGTATGGGGGCAAACAGTCGCTTCTTTGTCCCTCTTTGGCACTTGGTCATGTTACAAAGAATTATACCAGTCTCCTCGATCATGGGATCAAAATCCGGGGGGCCTATCTGGATGTCTTTGCCGTTATTCCGCCGGACGAGTGCTACAATCCCGAGCACCCGGTGTCTCGCAGGCAATGCCTTGCATATCGAGGGGAGTGTTTCGACTTTATACGAACGAAAGTTGGAGTCGTTAGTTCCGAAGAGCCTGCCGACTGGGCGGTCCCTAACCTGGATCTGGTTCATCACGGTCCTTATGCCTTACATCCCAATCCAGGCCACGGATCCGCGATGGGCATACCCATTCCTCTATTCAATCTTGTTTATCACGATGCGATTTTTCTGCCTTGGTCCCTGGGGAAAGGGGCCTGGGGCATCCCGGAAACGGATATGGGTTACTTACACGGGCTTGCGAATGCGGGAGTACCTTATCTGTCAATTCAACCATCCAATGAGGAGTTGCAACGTGTCCGTACGATATGCAAACTCCATCAGAGACTTGCGTTGAAGGAACTGACAGATCACACGTTCCTGGATGACAAATACCGCCGTCAGAAAACCGTCTTCGCCGACGGTACGACGGTTATGGTTGACCTTGATAAGGACACCTACGAGATTGTGCCTGGCTTATGAGCCTTCTCTGATTGGATTTAACAGACATGGAAAGTGATATCGGCTTATCCAGAAGCCGGATTAGACGTCGACCTTTATGTGGTTAATTTTTTTAGTGTAAGTTATCACGTAAGGACATATATGACATATATAGAGAATCGCAGTACCTCAAAAGAACGGCGTTTTAGAAATGCATTGCAGATTCAAATCGTTCTTTTTCTGCTGCTCATCGCATTCTCGATACGGGCGGATTTACCATCAAAGTCATCCTGGCCGTATGTTCCACCTGGAATAGAATATATCCATAAACGCATGGGAGACCAACCATGGGCAATTCATATCGTAAAGGTGGATCGATCACGAAGGGAATTCCGACTCGTAACGTCTCTGGCAAAGAATCAGGTCGTTGGTTTGGCAACCGTGCAAACACAGGTGGATTCTGTTCCCGCCGAATGGGGCAAACCGGTACTGGCGGTTAATGGGGATTTTTTTGTGATCCGCCCGGGACCCTATCAAGGGGATCCGGCAGGCCTGCACATTGTAGAGGGTGAATTAGTGAGCATACCGAAAGGTACGAGTTTCTGGATCGATGTGAACAGACATCCACATATTGGAGAAGTATATTGCAGAGTTCGGATAACAGGACCTGGTGATTTCGATGTAAATGTCGGTCTCAATGAACAATGTGGGGAAAACGAAGCCGTTCTTTATAGCCCCACATTGGGATCATCCACTCGAACATCGGCTTGCTGTGAATATGTCCTGGCCGCAGTGGATGCGGACCAATGGCTGCCATTGCAGATGGGTTGTTGTTACCGTGCACAAATCAAAGCCATCCATTATAAGGGAGATACCATTATACATTCCGATACTATGGTCTTGTCAATAGGTTCGGCCTTACATTCCAGTTTGACAGAATTGCCGGTTGGCACAAACGTCCAGGTGATAACCACAAGTTCTCCCAGTATGGAGGGAGTGAATACCGCTATAGGGGGCGGTCCCATCCTTATCCAAAATGGAAAAGCTCGCTCATGGGAAGGAAACCAGCCGCGACATCCCCGTACAGTGCTTGGATACAATAACAAGTATTTCTTTTTTGTGGTTGTTGACGGTCGACAGGAAGGTCTTTCTATCGGGATGAATTATCCCGAATTAACCTCCTTGATGAGGGAGTTGGATTGTACCGATGCGATGAACATGGATGGAGGGGGATCGTCAACTTTATGGCTCAATGGCCATATCATGAACCATCCCTCGGATGGGAGAGAAAGATCTGTCGCCAACAGCTTGATTCTTCTGCTGTCACGATAAGTAGATTATAACATCGATATTCTGTTCTAAAGTTTTATAATCCGTTAACATCTACGTGTTACGAGATCTGTAGTGATATTTTGTTAGCATGGATTTTAAAGAACTGCTATTCAACAGTCCATGAAAATGAGGGAATTTGAGAAATATACAAACGACAGGGTGGTAAGGAAGGAGTAAAGTTCCGGCTAAGTAGTACGACCAACAACGGCCAGCATCGTCAATTGCAACGGCTGTGAGCACACGATCTCCTCGAACAACCTCTAATCATTTTGCAAAGAATATCTTTTCTGAAATCTTACTGTGTCTGATGGCATCAATCTACCTCCGGGATTATAAAAGAGGGACGGCTCTTAAAAGCCGTCCCCCGAATCAAACTATCTAATCCTCAACGAAACAACAGAGTCATTATGGATTTCTTGCGTCCAACAACCATTCACTTGCCATAATCGCTGCATCCTCCAGATTGACGAAACAATCAAAGTTTAGGTCTTCAGGGATGTAAAACATCGGCAGACACCGTACCGAACCTTCCGTGTTGATCACTCGCATGTTCCGGATGTACCAAGTGCCCGTGATATTAGAACCCCAGATACCGGCGTGGATGTATCTCATATTGTCCATGCCTTCAATGCCGCTCAAAGTTGACAGCGGGATTACCAGGTCGTGCCATTGCCCATCGCCCAGACCGCTGACCGGAATCACATACTCCACAGCATCTCCGGTTGAGGAATAGTCATTGTCAATGGCAGCCCACCAGGGATCTTTGAGGGACGAACCCGGTACGGCTTTGACTTCCATCCGCAATTCATCAAACTCTTTCAGGGCTAGTCTTGGACGATCTCTGTGCCAATAGATGAAATCGGTATCTGTTTTACCCGAACTGGACGGTGTGTCGTAGTGCCATGCAATCGCCGCTTCGGGCTCATCGACCGCTTCACAGTAGCCGATCCCGTAGAGATTATTACCGCCGGTTGTTCCGCCGGGAACACCGCCACTGTTGGTCCAATAGGTATCCCAATGATTGGCATAGCTTGCAGGATCTTCACGATCCATGTTATTGGGATCATACACGCAGGAATCGATCATATAGTCTTCCAGACCACGGACATCATCTGTCCAACGTCCCGCCATTGTCAGCAAATCATCGAGCATTACCACGCTATTATCGTCGATATCAGCCATAAGCTCGCGCACCGTGAAATCCCAGAGGTCGCTGGTCCAGACCAATTGAGATGCATCATCGTATTCCTCAACATACCAATAATACGTTGTCTCCAGCTTCAGGTTGACCGGCAGGATTGCTGTTGGTTCCGTCAGGTCGGCAACCACGATAGGATCATGCAACAAGACATTCGGATCCGAATCGAGCTGATCGCTGCAATAAACAATAAACGAGGAGGTTCCATCGCCCGGCATCCAGTTCAATGAGGTATTGTACATCACGTTAATCTGCCCATCTGCCGGATCGGGCAACATCGGTCGAGGATGGATGGAGGCAATCTCGTCGGGTGTCAGAGCATAGTTATAAATCCTGAAATCATCGATCAGGCCGCCAAATGCCCCGGCCGCATCACCGCCACCAATGTAAAACTGAGTAACGCCGTAGAACGGCTTAGTAGCGCTAGTGCTTTCCAGAAATAGTTCACCATTGTGATAGACTCGTAGAATGCCGGCCTCAGAATCCTTGGTTAATACCCAGTGATTCCATTGGCCGCTGAACCAACCGGTCGGGGCACTGGACCCTTCGTACCAGCCATCGGTCCCATCGACCGGATTGCCGATCCGGGTCCAGATTCTGGCTGTCGAATGAGGGATCATCATACTGGCTAAAACAGCGCCGCTGTTATCGGTTGCAAGAAATGCATGTTCATCTCCTTCATTGGGCTGGTCGACACCATAGGTCCACAGGGAGAAGGTAACCTGCGTATCCACGTCATCAAACACTACCGCGGGGATCTGGACATAGTTTCCCGTACCAACAATGCATTCAAGAGCCTTGCCGCTGACTGCATGGGATGTGTCGTCTGGGAATGTGGTAAACGTGGGCGTTCCAACCGGAGTACCGTTGTAACCGTTTCCGGTAGCGTCATTGAGATTATCCTCAAAGTTCCACTGACCCAGGAGACGTTTGACCAGTAAAGTGACGATGTTGCTCTGAGTCGGATTGCTGGTAACGCCTGCCGGAGGCGACACAACCGTTACCACACAATAGTATTCACCAACGTCGTCCGCCGTAATATTCTCAATGGTTAATGTCGGCATATCGGTTCCGATCTCCGTATCCGGCATGCCGACTTTGTACCATTGATAACTCATCCCCGTATCATCCAACGTGAATGGATTAACCGCAGTAACCGTGAAGACCACCGACTCGCCGAGAAAGACCTGTTGGCTGGTTGGCTGACCGCTTATCTTCGGATCCGGTGACAGCGTAGTGAACGACCAGATGTCGCCGGTATGGACTGCATCATTGGGTTCACGTACATCGACTCGCCAATAATAAGTCCGGCCATACGCCAGATCAGGTGTCGGATCAAACGTCAGATCGGTTTGCTCCGGATTATAGTAAGTAGCGTCCTCAGTAGTCAGGAACTGTTCATTGGGATCCACATAGACATCAAAAGAGGCAATTGTCATATCAATAGGGGGCGACCAACTCAGAACGGCGCTCACCGGGACATCGACGGCGCCGTCTGCCGGATCGGGATTGGATGGCTTAGACAATCCGACATCAACCCGTACATTATCGATGCCCGCCCACCCTTCGGGGGTACTGAACTGGATCCCTAGCTTCTTACCGATATAGGGCGATGCGACGTCTGCCGTGAAGGTCAACATAACATCCGACCACGTAGTCGCCCCAAACGCAAATAATTCACTCGTAATGGTAGTTCTTGCTGTCGGATCCTCTTCATCCGCCAGGTAGTAGAATTCCGCCGTGACACCATTTGAACTGCCTGTATTGCAAATCGCGACAGTCAACCGATACGTTTCTCCCGCCATAATCGTATAGTTCAGCAACTGATAAACCGGGGGATCCTCAGGTGTTGTCCACTGGTTCACCCCCATAAGAAAACCGCTCCACTCATCGTCGGCTGCAGAGGTCCAGTCCAGATCCTCGACGCCCGAATCCTGAACTAATCCATCCGCTTCCCACCCGGGAACCTCAGCGACACTCCCATCCGTAACATAATAAGCGCCGTCGGCTTGATCCCACCCTTTAATCTTACCGTTGCCCGGCTCCGCAAAGGTGTGATTCACTACAGGGATCGAGTCTGCCTGTACTATTGCCGCCAAGCACAACACAACCACTGCTATAGCCATATCTATCTTCATTCTACACCTCCAAATCTTACTTGTCTTTTTCTCCAATTAAAAAAACCCACTGCCGCAGGTGTCCCTGCAACCAGTGGGTTTTTACTATCTCAAACGACATTGTCGCCTTCTTCCCATCTCTCCGACTCCAACTGTCAGACTATAGTATTCGTTCGGAGGCCTGGCGGCAAGGTAAAAAAGCACGGAGTAACACATTATTTCTCCCTGCCTGGAAGGATAGGTACTGACCGCATATATGATTTGCTTAAGCCATAAGTATGTACTTGCTGGAGATCGTGACGGCTTTGCATTTCTGTTCAATCACTAGTCATTCAGAAACTGAAACAGG
Organism: Sedimentisphaerales bacterium; assembly: GCA_016926155.1. Lineage (GTDB taxonomy): Bacteria > Planctomycetota > Phycisphaerae > Sedimentisphaerales > Anaerohalosphaeraceae > JAFGGE01. The sequence continues at coordinate 23,009 of JAFGPC010000122.1, read as the reverse complement.
AGTGATACGTTATCTGACTCATTGCAACAAAGTGGATTTACACACGGCAACCGAAAGAGCTAAAAAAATATCCGGAAGTACCGACAATTACCGGAACTCCCGGATTCACTCAAAAACCGCTTATCGGGGCTATACTCATATCAAGTATAGGCCGAAATTAAGCTTTGCGACGTCGAATCAAAGCCAATCCGCCAAGACCCAACATCAGCATAGTGGCTGGCTCTGGTATGAAGAACGCATTGGAATGTGCCGCAATCTCATCTGCCGAAAGTGCAGAGTTATACACAGCGACACCCATGACCGTACCGTCAAAAGGATCGAACGTTTCGCTGCCGTCAACAGTACTTATACCCAGGCCGATTCCCGTTATGCCCGAAGGTATTATCTCGGCATCGATGGAACCTGCCCATGCCCCGTTAACATACAACGCAGTCGCGCCCTCTGCTGCCACGAATGCCAAGTGAACGTCCTCACCAAGAACGTTGGCTACGCCATAGTCATAATCGGCAACGCCGAACGCGGTTGCACCATACGTCATGGTATTGTTCCACTGCTCAAACTTGAGCCCGAACGGGGCAGCGCCTTCAAAAGACCTGGCGCCCATCAAAGCCATACTTACTTCCTGTTCATCGGGATTGGCGTTAACGATGAACTCATAGCTGGCCGGTCCACTGATGGCGCCGATGTCATAGACACCCGGTGTAACATTCGTATCCGAATATGCTGCGGGGGTACCGATGGCAACTTCATCCTCCCAATCCAAAAGGGTTGCGCTTGCTCCGGCCGATAATGCCAGAACAAGACTTACGGTAAGAAATTTTCTTTTCATAATCCTCTCCTTGTGTAAATGAAATTGTTCTTCATATGCATGTCAGACCATCCGAACATGCTTTGGGAATACATAATAATGGCTGACAATCACTTTCTTGCGAATCAATATCCTCCGACATGCCTCCTCCGTGAGCGGCAAATTATATCTTTCTTAATAAATTTAAAGGGATTTTTATAAAAAATACAAGAAAAATTAAAAAAAAGTTTTGATTCCTGTTAATAGGATTATTTCCAGTACATTATGGATCGATTGACTCGTTGGCCACGAGAATTTCTAGGCTTTCCTACACCCTATGAAATATTTTACAAATAAAAGAAATTAACTGGATGATAAAACAGGATTCGACCCAGTTGCTCTTGAGAGTGAAATCCACCATCCATACAGTTTCATCCAAGTAGAACGTTCAAGAAATGTATCAGTTTTCTGGCCGTGACGTTTACTGATTTGCTCAAGGCACTGCCGAGTTCAATGTGGGCAGGTTGAATGGTCAAGAAAATGCAATCCAGTGAGATTTGTCTGCGAATGAGATCCACGAAAAGCCGCGGAGACGGACAATGTGTGCCGGTGGAAATATCGGCCAGATGATCTGGATTCCATAATTGGGCTGTTCCGGGCGGATTATCATTGTCGGCTGCATCGATAATTAATAAAACCTGTGGTTCAAGTCGGACGATTCTCTGGATGTAATTTTCCGGTGTCGTTCCTACATCAATAACATGAGTACGAATTTGTTTGTTAAGCGTGCGGCAGATCATTGGCCCGACGCCGTCATCTCCTCTAAGTTCATGGCCCATACCGAGAATAACGATCCGTTCGGGACGGATATTGGACAATCTATTACGAAGCTGTTGTTTGACAGCTTCTAGAGATGGAGATTCAGTTCGCACTTACATTTTGGACAAAGTATTTTGGAAAAATCCCGTACCCGCGGTTCCCTGCTTTTCTGTTCAGCCAGATATTTCTGCTCCAGCTCACTATGGCTGAACATCTCTGCATTTCGAGCCAATAGCAGAGAGGGATTGGTGTAGGCCAAAGGCCCCAATTGTCGAGCCAGCCAGACCATGTGCTTTTTTGTGCCAATCACAGCGTTACAATTTTCACATCGCTGCAGCTCAAACTCGTACGTCGATTTTGTTTCCTCCCGGTCCAATGTTGCCAGGTCCCATTGATCGGTCAGTTTAATTCCTTTTTGTGTAGTACAGCCATCTTCACAATTACCGCAGAAAATGCAGGCATCATATCGCTTTGTAATGATTCGTTTGGCAGGTTCAGTGTCGGTATTATCGACCATGGTTAAGGCTTCTGTCGGACACACGTTTACACAAGCGCCGCAGCCAACACAGTACTCGGTCTGAAATTCCGGTTTGCCCCGATACGATTCTGGGACCTGGCAGGGTTCGGCGGGAAATCGCGTTGTAAACCGCGGGGAAAAAATTACGGTTACGGCTTCTTTTAATTCTCTCAATTTCGGCCAGCGCATTATCTGTTCTTTCATATGAGTGTTTATTTTCGCCGATTCATTTATTGACTTGTGAGATCCGTTGATTGTCCGCCTTTTTCAGCGTACTTGTCGACGACGCTGTTTTCCCAAAGGGGCACACCAGAAGCATAAGCGCCACGTGCGATGGCATGAGCACCAGTCGGAGATGTAATCAGGATAAAGACAGCACAGACCAGGGCCTTGGAAGCAGTGGCCCCGTCATTCGAGGCAAGGGCGACTCCCATTAAAAGCAATATAGTGCCCAGCGTTACACACTTGGTCGAAGCCTGCAAACGGTTATATACATCGGGAAACCGTACTAGACCAATACAACCGAAGATATCGAATAAAATACCTATTGTTATCAGGATGTAGCCGATAATATCATTCATCGAAACTGCGACCCTCCAAAAATTTGGCTAGGGCGATCGTACCGATAAAACTCAACAGAGCCCACCCAAGAGCCACGTTCAGATAGAAATCCTTTCCTGTTACCAGGCTCAGAATACCGCAGAATCCAACTACTACAATCCCCAGAATATCGATAGCAACGGTACGATCCGGAGCACTGGGTCCTACGGCGATCCGATACAGGCAAAGGAAGCAGCAAGCCGACAAACCAATATAAGCCAAAGTGACCATCAGGGTTCCTCGAAAATTCGTTCTAAAAAATATTCGAATTTTTGCGCAATAATTTGTGTTGCCTTTTCTATGTCATCCGACTGTACGTTAATCCAGTGAATGTATAAATATCCATCGTCGGTAAGATCTACAGTGAGCGTACCGGGTGTAAGGGTGATCGAATTGGCCAAGGCGGTAATTGCAGATTCACTTTTTAACGAGGTCTTGATTTTGACAATGCCCGGCTTGATCGGCATTTGGGGATGCAGAGCACGATATACGACATCCAGATTGGCCTTGAGAACATAGTAAAAAAAGACCGGAATATACAAAAGAAACCATACAATCCGTTTAGGAGAGATAAATATATGATGCTCGGGAGGTAACACCTCTTGGAACAATACGGCCACAATAATCGATGCGATCAAACCCGCGACAACGATCTGTATATTGTTTATCCGGTCATTAGTAAACGGCCAGGTCAAGAAGATCCAGATTACGAACGCCAGAAGAAAATATATTAGTCGTCTCATTCGATCACCTGCTATTTGCTATTGTGTCTCCGGCATACTGGATGCCGTTTAGTACTGTGTTTACCGCCGGATCCAGGATGGTTGTTTTCAAATCCGGGATTAAAAGCAGCAATCCCATAAGTACACATAAACAGGCCAGGAAACCCATCGCCCAACTCATAGATCCGCCATTTTCCTTTACCGAATCCAGATGAGCGGGCGTATTTCCAAGAAATGCATATCTTTGCACTTTCAGAAAAGAGATCAATGTTACCAGACTTACCAGAACTGTCACCGCTGCCAGCCAGACATGTCCGGCCCATACAGCCGCAAGCACAATGAGCAGCTTGCTCCAAAAACCGTTAAACGGTGGAATTCCCGCAATGGCCGCAGAGGCGATCGTACATGTAGTTCGAGTAAGTGGCAATTTCTCTGCCAGACCGCCCAGATCTTTGAGCAGTCGTGAACCGGTTGCGGTTTCAATCGAGCCACTGGTCAGGAATAATAGCGATTTGAACACTGCATGATTGATTAAATGGAACAAGCCGCCAAGGATAGCCAGAGCTGCCCATGTGTGCGATCCTCCCTGTGCTATAACAAGTGCACCGATGCCGATACCGAGTACGACATATCCCATTTGGGAAATGCTGTGATAGGCCAGCAGCCTTTTAAAATCCCATTGCCCCACAGCCAGAAACACACCGATAACCATACTCAGCACACCCAGTGTGATCAGCAACCATGATAGATGGATTGACCAATCCTGTTCAGGGCTCACGCCAAAGACATTAAACACGACCCGGACCAGGGCATAGATGCCTAACGTTTTAATCAGGACACCTGACAGCATGGCTGAAATCGGCGCCGGCGCCGCCGGATGCGCATCGGGCAGCCATGCATGGAAAGGCACCAGGGCCGCCTTGAGGCTGAAACCTGCGAGAAACATGGCCAGTGCAAAAACAACAGGAAGACGTAACGAAGCACCTTGTAATGCTTGGGATACATATGCCATGTTCAAGTGCCCTGTCATTCCGTACAACATCGCTACTCCGAATAGAATGAACATGGAGGCAACACTTCCCAGCACCATATACTTGAAGGAGGCTTCCAACTCTTCATGCTCACAACCGAATCCGACTAATGCGTAGGAAGCAATAGAAGCGATTTCCAAAAATACAAATAGATTGAACAAGTCTCCGGAAAGTACAACGCCGTTCATTCCCGTTACCATCAAAAGGAAAAGACTCAGATACTTCGAAAGACCGGTATATCGTTGCATATAGCGAATGCTGAACACCATGGATGCAAAACTCACGACTGATACCGTCAAAAGCAACAGTTCACTCAGGCCGTCCAATACTAGATTGATTCCGAAAGGGATTGTCCATCGTCCCACCAGATAGACATCCTGTCGCCCAAGGGAAAAGATCGAAAAGAGAAACAGAAGGGCCATTGTGCCGTTGGCGATTGCCAACGAGGTTTTCCGAACTTTCTCTCCAAACATCGGCAATACAAATGCCGCCGCCAGCGGAATCGCCACAAACCAGGGCAAAGGGATTTTCATCCTCGTAACCTCCGTATCTGTGTGATGTCGAAAGTGCCGTATCGCTGATACGTACGGATACATATCGAAACCATTAATGCCAGGGAACCCAGGCTGATGACGATCGCGGTAAGCACCAATGCCTGCGGGAGAGGATCCACACTCTGGAGTGACGTTTTCAATGGAAGTCCCTGCGGAGGGGACAGAATAGGGGCCTCTCCACCGATGCGAAAGCCAATCATGATCAGAAGGATATTGACTGCATACTCCATGATTACGATTCCCAGTACGATCCTGACCATGTTCTTTTTAACCAGAGCACAGTACAGTCCGATCATGAACAACAAAAAACATAAGGCATATAACATAGTGTCTACTCCTGTTGTGCCGGTTCGCCCGGGCGAAATGTAGACAAGACCAGAAAAACCATAAACAGCGAAGCACCTACCTTAAGAGCGATGGCAAAATTTGAGAGAGGAATCGTACCGGCGCTGACCAGATGGAAATCGGAAGCATGTTGCGCCAGATACTTTTGTTGTATAAAATTGTAAAAAAAGAAGGATGCTCCGAAGAGAAAACCGACAAGAGAGATAGCCAGAAATAGCAGTGCTCCAATACAATCCAAACGAGAAGCCAGCCAAAGTGGCAGATTCTCATCAGTGACTCTTTTTCCGAACGCCAGAGTCAGAAGGATATAAGAACTAGCCAGGATTACGCCCCCGGCAAAGCCGCCTCCTGGCGTGAGATGGCCGAAGAGGGTAATATATATACCAAACAGGAAGATAAGGATTTTAATCCAACTGCTGATATTTTTTACTATGATTGTCATACCATTCATGTTTGCACCTTGATTTTAGCCTGTTTACGCAACAAAACGGTAGCCCCCAGGATCGAAGTAAATAATACGGTAGCTTCTCCTAGTGTGTCATAAGCCCGATAGTCTAAAATCACGGAAGCCACAATATTGGCAGCGCCGGTTTCTTTCAAACCATTCGTCAGATAATGCTTTGAAGCGGTTTGCTCTGTTTTTGTTTCTACTGCAAATGCCGGCTCTCCGAATTTCGGAAATGTATCGAAAACACGAGTGCCTATCAGAAAAAGAACCAGTACAACAACAACAGACACAATAACACTGAAGAATTCTCGATCTCCGGAGATGAAAGTTTTATCCCGTGAAATAGTAGCTCGAATCAGAATAATCAGTGCTAAAACCTCTACCGTTATCTGCGTGATGGCGATATCCGGGGCCTTGAGAAAGAGAAATATCAGTGATCCACCGAACCCTGCGGCCCCGATACAGATGACCGAACTGAGCAGATTCTGTGTTTCCACAGCAATCAAGGCAGCGATGATGATAAACAATAATAATACGTAAAATAGAATTGGCATGGCTACCCCTTCCATATTTGGCATAATATACCCAGGGTCAGCAGTAATCCGACCGCTACCCATGTCAGATAGGTTGACAGAAGACCGGAATGCAGCCATTTTAGAAATCCGGATACGCCAAGACCTATCCGACCTCCATGATCGTACGGATCAAACCAACCTTTTTCCTGGATGTGATACAACCGGCGCAGATAGGGAAGGGATGAAATGGTCTTATAGAAATGCGTGCCGGGTATGATCATCTGGTCGTTTGGCTGAATCTCACCACAGCTCCAGGTAGGAACCGATCGGACGGTTTTGGTTCGCATAGAGAGCAACAGTATAAATCCCCCCAGAACGGTTCCAATGATCAAAAGAATTGTCGCGGTTGCAGAATCCCAGATACCCAGCATTTCTCCACCCGATCGGGTCATCTGCAAAGCAGGATAGATGAAATAGTCCAGGGGAATGAAATAGGCCACGCCAAAAAGAACACAGAGAAAGGCCAGCACAATCATTGGAACGATCATCGTAACAGGCACTTCGCGAACAGATTCCATGTTGGTCGGACGTCGTGACAGGAAGATGGAATGCAAAATCTTGACGAATGAAGCCAGCGTTAACGCACTTCCAAACATTGCCGAGAAAAGCCAAAGGGGCCACAGGGAAGAGCCTCCAAGCTGTTCGGAGCCCATCTCGATAACCCCCTGATAGACCATCCATTTCGAAACAAAACCGTTGAAGGGAGGAATCCCGGAAATACTTAATGCCCCAATCAGACAGGCGACAAATGTCCACGGCATCTTGTTGCCCAGGCCTCCCATCTCTTCCAGTTCGGCTGTTCCGGCAGCCTTTTCCACAGCGCCTCCGCATAAGAACAGGCAGCACTTGTAAATCGTATGGTTCAGCATATGAAAGACACCGCCGGCAATTCCAACAGGAGTCAGTGTTGCAATCCCGAGCACCATATAACCAACCTGGCTGATGGCGTGATAACTGAGCAGTTTTTTCACATTGTGCTGCACCATGGCGATCATGACAGCTACCAGAATCGTAGCCGAGCCAATCACAGACAACACTAGAGTCAGTGCTCCTGCTTGCAATACAAAAATGTCTTTGACCAGCAGGACGAGAAGATAAATCCCTAGCAGTTTATCCAGGGCGGCAGGAAGAATTGCCATCACCGAAGCATGACTGTCTTGTCCGCTGGTCGGCAACCACGTATGTAAGGGCATCGCGCCGGCTTTTGTTACAGCGGCCGTCATCAGTAAAAGGAACGCCACGATCCCAGTTCCGGAAGTGGTACCAATATTTAACTCAGAAATGATAAATGTACCCGAACCGTTGACATCGCCTGAAAGTGTCCACACCATCGCCAGTCCCAGAAGAAACGCCCCATCCGAAGCGCCGATCATGGCGAAACTCTTTGTGGCGGCAAATTTACATTTCTCTCCTCCGGTCGAAATGAGTAGGTACAGGGATGCCGTGACAATCTCCCAGAAAATTAGCAGCCATAAAAGGTGATTGGTCAGGAGAATACCGGCCGAGCCGCCAATGGCCATGAGAATCGAACCATAATAGGCATTCTGATGCTTCATATCGGGGTTGATTTTAAGAGAGTAGAGCACTATTAGCAGTCCAAATCCTGTGGCGAACAAGAGAATAAATTTGTTTAGATCCGTCACTGCCAGCAAAAGATCCAGTTGAAATTCCTGCAAGGGCAAAACCAATGTAAATGTATCTGCCTGCCCGGCGAATATGCGAATCGCCGAAATAAAAGCCGCGATAGAAACTAGCAAAGCAAACCATTTCAGTAATGTTCGAATTGAACGGGGTGCAAACAGCATACAAAAACCGGCTGCCAAGGGGACAAAAACCAGAATTGCCAGAATTCGATCCACGTCGCCTACCTCATATTCCTTTTCGTATCCGTTCGGTCTTTTCTCGGCTCAAACGCAAGAGTTCTTCAAAACCGCATATTAATGCATTCGTCTGACTGTCTAAAACAGCCATCCGTTCCGTACAGCTATAACAGGGATCAACGGCAGCCAGTGTAATCATAGCATCGGACACTTCTTCGCCAATACAGGAAGCTTTGAACGAAGGCACATTTACATAACTGGGTGCCCTTGCTTTGTGTCGAACAGGGCGGTTACCCCCGTCACTTCGCACATAATGGAAGGTCTCTCCGCGGGGTGCTTCCACATGCCCACAGCCTTCTCCAGGGGGAATATCTTTCACTTCGGTCATGACGGGGCCATCGGGCATTTTTTTTAAGGCCTGCCGAATAATCTTGATGGCTTCGAGTGTTTCCAGTAGACGCACAACCGTCTTGGCAAACACATCCCCTTCTTCCTGTGTAATGACATTCCAGTCCAGTGCTCCGTACATGGCATACGGATCGTCTCTCCGAACATCGATAGGAACTCCGCTGGCTCGAGCCGTCGGTCCGGCAACGGCATATTTAATCGCATCCTCTTTTGTCAAGATACCAACACCCTTGAGTCGGGCATGGAGGATGGGATCATCCAGAACGGCTTTGGTCAACATGTCCATCTTTTTTTCAAGCAAGTCCAGTTCTTTGAGGAGCTTTGGAATGATGTCCGGCTTGATATCCTCACGGCATCCGCCGATTTTTACGTTCCCATAGTTATTACGATTTCCTGTTATTTCTTCCAAGAGATCCAGGACAGGTTCGCGATATTTCCAAGCCCACATAAAGACCGTTTCGTATCCAATGAAATGTCCTGCAAGTCCTGCCCAAAGGATATGGCTGTGAATTCTTTCCAATTCGTTGATAATCGTGCGAACATATAAGGCCCGTTCCGGCGGGGTGATATTCGCGATTTCCTCAACAGCCTGTACATAGGCCAGGGGATGAGAAGCTGAACAGATACCGCAGATACGGGAAACAAGAAACGGTACCTGATCGAACTGAAGTGTCTCACTGATCTCTTCAATTCCTCTATGGTTATAGGCGATATTTACATCAATATCTGTCACGATCTCCCCGTCGATAGTGAGTTGAAAATACTCCATCTCTTCTTGCAACGGATGAACCGGTCCGACGGGAATCACGGGTTTGCGCATGGATATTTTCATCTTTTAGCCTCTTTTCGTAACGGATATACGCCGTCGGGCCAATCGTCGGCCAGAATGAGGCGTTCCAATCGAGGATGATTAACAAAGACGATTCCCATAACATCGTGGATTTCTCGTTCGATCCACTCAGCGCCGGGCAGGAAGGGAGCGATCGATTCTATGCTTGGATTTTCTCGATCTCGGATATGTGCTTTAATATGAATTATTGTACCCAATTCATCGTATGCAAAATGATATAGAATTTCATAACAATCATCACTATCGATTGCCGTAGCGATAACAAACCGTGCCCGAACATCTTCAAATAAAAACCGACACACATCATGAGCATTTTGTGATTCACATGACAGGAAATAACGATTCCTCAAAGGTTGCTCAATGGCAATCAGCTTGTTGCTCATTTTCTCAATTTCATCTCTCAGTTCCTGGTCATTCATGATATACGTTCCTAAATAGCCCCCAGGGCCTTAATGACACCGGATATCATTGCTTCCGGTTTGGGGGGGCACCCCGGTACATACGCTATGATGGCATTGGGATCCACTTCCCGCAGGATCTTGTCCACAGGGCCAACGACGTGATACCCCTTGCGAAAGATACCCAAATTGCATGCACAGGCCCCAATAGCAAACACCACACAAGGTTTGGGAGTCTGCTGATAGGCCCGGATCAAACGCGGCGCTGCCTGACGAGTTACCACTCCTGTTACCAAAAGAGCATCGGCATGGCGTGGTGTGCCGACCAGTTTGATCCCGAATCGTTCCACATCAAACTTTGGCGTCAGGCAGTTGACAACCTCAATATCACAGTTGTTACATGCGCCGGTGTTCACGTGAAACACCCATGGAGACTTCTTTAATGACCACAGTTTCCAACTCATGGTTTCACCTTACAACCACCCTAGACCATATGCATTGCCCAGCATGGCAAGTACAATTGCAAATCCCAGCACAGGACCGCAATAATACCAGAAGAATTTCATCACCTGGTCAATCCGCATCCGGGGATTGGTGTTTTTAATAAGAATCAGGAGCACAAGAACGAGAACATACTTGCCGATACTCAATAAAAGGGCGGATACTGTACCCGCATCGAATCCGCCCATAAATACGGTTACAAGAAATAACGGAAAGGCGATCAGGAGGATGGTCTGCATCAATTGCCAGATGGCCAACAGTGCTCCGGAATACTCGATCAGAATTCCTCCAGCGATTTCTGTTTCTGCCTCTGCCGCATCGAAAGGCACATATCCGAGCTTGGCCTGAACGCATAGGATTGCCACTAGAAAAGCCAACATCCCCGAAATACTGAATACCGGCGTCACTGCCGCCAGAGAGGATAGATACAGAGGAGAACCTGTCACTTTTGAATTACCAACAGCCTTGATGATGACTATAATTAAGGCCAGAACCAAAGCCAACTCATAGGAGATCACCAGTTTAATTTCGCGACTGGCGCCGATCGCTGCGTGGGGGCTGGCACTGGCACTGCTGCCCAGAATCAGTGCCAGAGAAGGAATCGCCATAAGATAGAGAGCTACAATGACATCTCCGAGATAGGGAATATTTGTTGCGAAGTTATTTCTCCAGAGAAGTGTTGCCAATACAAGTGCTCCCGACATACCAGCCAGAGGGGCGGCAATAAACACAACTTTTTGTGCCGCTTCGGGAATCAACGTTTCTTTTCCTAGTAATTTCATTACATCGTATCCCTGCTGCAGGAGAGGGGGGCCAATCCGATGGTGAACAAGGGCCGTTACCTTACGAACCACCCATCCGGCCAGAAGGCCGCAGGTTACAGTGAACACGAATCCCGGAAAGATTAGAATCCAAAATAGATTATTCAACAGATCATTCATTTATGTGCACTCTCCGGCTGTCTCAGAAAAGGTTCCCATCGATTGCCTTGTGGAACCTGAACAATGATATCTTCAAATATCTCCACCATGCTATTTTCTACTGTGACATCCGAACAATAATCAATGGCTCCATCCTCGCATGTACGGACGCAAAGCGGCTTTTCCGAGTCATCAAGCCGTCCTCGACAAACGTCGCAAATGTCGTTCACATATGGGACTAGGTCTGTATAAATAGTGCCAAAAGGACAAGCGATGGCACAAGTATTGCAGCCTGTACATTTCATTGTAGCGCGATGGAGCAGACTTTCATCTGGGCTTACCGGAATCTTTTCCAAGGCTTGCATGGGACACGCGGTCACGCAAGGTGCTGAATGACATTTACGGCAAATTAAAGCGAACTGAATACGCTCCAGCAATACAATCAGGCCATTATTATCGGGGTGATGTTTGTACGAACATTGGATAGACCGCATATCCTGTTTTTTGCATTTCGGCAGATCAATAATTAGCTTTCCTGCCATGTCTTTACCTATTCCCAAATATTCGGATAGTTTTGAATTTGCTCGAACGTAAACACAGGTCCATCTTTACAGGCATAATATTTTCCAATCATGCAATGCCCGCATTTTCCTATTCCGCAACTCATATTCTTTTCCATGGAAAGGTAAATGCGATTGGGGGCGAAACCGTGATCCAACAGTTTCAAGGTGGCAAATTTCATCATGATCGGGGGACCGCAAACGACAGCTACTGCATTACTGATATCTACATCGTCTCGTTTAAGGATCGTAGTAACAACACCGACATTCCCGGACCAGTTGCCGTTGGCTTTGTCTACCGTCAGTGTTATATCCAGGCCTTGGATCTGTTTCCATGATCCGAAGAGAGCAGGCTTGTAAATGAAATCCTCTGGACTTCTGGCACCGAATCGACAGACCACCCTCTCAAAATCACCGATTCGATCAATCAAAGTAAGTAACAGCGAACGAATCGGCGCCAAACCGACGCCTCCTCCCACAATATAGACCTGCTTACCTGCAAAATCGTCCACCGGATACCCTTTGCCCATGGGGCCGCGGATCCCCACGGGCTGACCTGTCTGACATTCATGAAGCAATCCCGTTACACGGCCGGCCTTCATGATTGTGACTTCCATTTTCTCGGTAACAGACGGTGACGAAGAGGGGGTAAACGGGGCTTCCCCCTGTCCAGGAAGGGTTAATTCGATAAATTGTCCTGTGGCAAACTTAAACGGCTGCCGGGGGACGACTACAAAACTTTTAATCGTTGGTGATTCATCAATGATCTCCGTGATTGTAGCAGTTAAAGGTTGGTACGGATTGGCTATCATGATCGCCCTTTAATGTTTACTAATTCCCGATTCAGCCGTACCAGGACATCGCGAAAATCCATCTCGCCCGCACAGGAATCCACACATCGGCCGCATCCGACACACATGTGAATTCCGTAACGCTCCAGAAAATAGACGAACTTATGCATCAGACGATGCTTCGTACGATCTCCCAGGATTTTCCGGGGATTTTCACCGCCGGCCACACGGGCAAAATCCTGCCGAACGCAACTGTCCCAGACTTTCATTTTCCCAAAGGCATTTTCACGCTGCGTGTCAAACAGATAAAAGCAATGGCAAGTTGGACAGATCCGTGTACAGCTCTGGCATTCCACACAACCGGTTGCTACCTGATCAAAAACCGGAGAATCCTGTGATTCCAGGACAATTTCCTCGACCTTTCTGTCCAGTTTGTATCGAGCGTTGATTTGCTCTAGTTGTTGTTGCGCCTGTTGTCGGTTTCGATCCCGTTCAGCGCGTGCTGCAGAAGGGGCATCGGCAAAAAGACGCTCATTCCGATGGAGAAACATCTTGCCTTCTGTCGAGCCGGCTTCGACAAGATAGCCATCCTTGATCTTGGAGACATTTAAGTCAAAACCTTTCAAAGGAAAGACGCGCCCTTCGAATAAAGTACAACAACAAGTATCTTTAGGATCATAACAATCAGAGGATATCAGAAACATTTTTTCACGACGTGAAATGTAGAATGGATCGTGAAATTCTTCTTCGTAAAACACACGATCCAGGATTTGGATAGATTTTAAATCGCAGTCTTTCAATCCAAATACTGCAAAGGGCTGGACTTCCTCTGGTGATATTGCCTCGGGAAAAACGGCGGCGATTTCACGCATGGGAAACAGAAACTCTTTGGCCGGAGAGCAGGTACGTACCGGATTCAAGACAGCCTTCACTTCGCCATCGTGAGTGTACCGTGCATAAGTAAAAGAGTCGCCTACTTCGGTTGGTGTAAATACAACCATTTGCTGTGCTACCGCATCCAGCAAGGCCTTCAATTGGCTAATGAAGACCGTTTCCACAATCACTCCTTATTTGGTTTATCCTGCAATTTCAGCTTTTATCGGCAAATAATAAGGTAGTCTGGCCAGATCCATACCGATATCAATCGTAATAATTTTAACCTTGCTTCGCGCATCGATACAGTAGGATGGCGCAAAGTTTAATATCCCCAAAATTCCTGCTTGTTCCAGTCGTTCCGTTACCTCTCGAGCACTTTCAGCGGGAATTGCCAAAATGGCCAGTTCAATTTTTTTACGCTTCAGGGAGGAGATTTCTTTCACATCTTGAATCCGAATATTCTGTACGATACGACCAATCTTACGTGGATTGTTTTCAAAGATAGCCGTAATTTTCAGGCCATATGATCGAAAACCTGAATAACGTAGAATAGCAGCCCCAAGATTGCCATAGCCAACAAGAGCCACTTTATGCGGACAGTTCAGGTTCAGGATGTCTCGTAAACAGTCACTCAATTCCTTTGTGCCATATCCTACGCCGGGAGTGCCGAATTCGCCGAAATAAGACAGGTCTTTACGGATTTGGGGGCCTTTGATGTGAAGTATATCCGCCAACTCATGACTGCTGACATGTTCTCTTCCCTGTTCTGCGAGCAGAAGCAATCCTCGAAGATAAATCGGTAGACGCCGAACAGTCTCGTCTGGAATCCGGTGGAACTTCATCTTACGCCTATTAGTGCTTGAGTTCTCATTCACAAACGGACTAATTAAACTGTGACCCAGGATCGCCCATTGTCAAATCGAAAAAAGAGAAATATCAAATGTATTTTCATTTACGAAAGATGGAAGTCGTCTCCTATCTATATTATATATCAAGACTTATAAATGAATTAAAGTGGATGAATAGATTTAATAAAATTTATATTTTTCGTTCTTCTTCCAGTAAACTTTCACATTTTTGGTCAAAGTTTAAGTAGTTGGAGTTCATGCTTTCAGAAAACTCGATATGCATGGAAGAAACACCCATGTATACATTGAATTCTTTCTATCCTAGGCTCACACTGCAGGAAATCCGGGCATAGAAAATGTACTAAGACCTGAAACACGACAGTGGCTTACGACTACAATAAGATATATTGTTTGCTATCCTCAAAATGCCATTAAATACTGTCCATTACAGCAAGAAACCGTGTATGAAAAGTAGGCCAACGATAGAAATCAAATTCTTGACTTTAGATGAATTGCATCATCAGCACTGTTCTTGTAGAATCTTACAGAAAGAGGGCATAATAAATTTCGCCCTCTCCATTGGTTAACCGACAAGGGATACAATGGGCCGGAAAACCCATTGAGAACGCATTGTCCGGGACTGGCGAGTTTTGGAAAGGGTGTTCGCATGAAGATGGTGATCATTGTGTTGGTTGTTGTGTCGGTATTGGCCCTTGGGGCTGCATTGGTGATGAAGAAGGCGAAATAATCCCGGTTTTATTTGGGAAAAGGCTTTATTCTTCATCGAATGTAATCATAAATGATTTCCCAATCGTCCGGAAGGTTCTATTTATCCGGTCTGGGATTGTGAAAAGACTTGACCGAAACCTTCAAGTCAGAGAGGAAATTTCTATTTAATATTTATCCATACTACTCTCTGTGGTTATAGTGACTAAATCCTGATGACACAGGTAGCCGATCCAAGCTGTTCGTATCATTATAAACTTTTCCGAAACCGATTCATTCGGGGTTTTCTGTTTCGTACGTTGGCATTCCTGCTGGGATTGTTTCCGTTAATTGCTTTGGAGATCGTATTACGGATATTTATTTCCGCTCCTTCGGTTTTACTTGACGATCCTTTCGTCTCCTTTGCCGGGATTCGTCCCTTGTTTGTTTTAGATGATGCGGGAACTCGCTGCCATATTCCCGAAGAGCGGCTGACTTATTTTCGTCCTCAGTCTTTTAGCGCTGTTAAGGAACCGACAACGTTCCGCATCTTTTGTCTGGGTGGATCAACAGTGCAGGGCCGTCCCTACTCAGTTGAAACGGCCTTTCCGACCTGGTTAAAGATGAATCTGCAGGCAGCACAACCTGATATCACATGGGAGGTCATCAATTGCGGCGGTATTTCTTATGCCAGTTATCGCCTGAGGCCGATCTTTAGTGAGTTGTTACAATATGAACCCGATTTATTCCTTATTTATACTGGTCATAATGAATTTCTAGAAGACCGGGCGTATACCATACTCAAGAAAACACCGCGTTTTCTCCTTCGACTTCATCGAGTCCTGCTTGGTCTTCGAAGTTTTGCCCTGGCCAACGAATGGATTGTATCCATACAAAGCGGGCAAGAAAAGTTGTCTCATACGTTTTTGCCCATAGAAGTGCGGACAAAGCTTGACATGGAAGAAGGGCTGGAATCCTATCATCGAGATGAGGTCTGGCGGCAGGGTATCATAGAACACTTCTATTGTAACCTTGAAATCATGCTTCAACAGTCCCGCCAGGCCCATATTCCCGTAATTCTTGTCAATCCGGCATTCAATCTCAAGGATTGCCCACCCTTCAAGTCACAGTTCCGTAATGGTATATCTTCTACCGATCAGAAGAAAATCCTGGAACGATGGCGACACGCAAGTCAACTTCCCTGGTCCGAAGTACAGCAAAAACTCAAACTATTACTCGAAGCGGCCCGGATCGACGATCAACATGCAGGATTACTGTATAGGATCGGAAGATGTTACCACAGGATGGGACGTTTCGAAGAGGCTAAAACCTGGTTTATACGGGCGAAAGAACAAGATATCTGTCCTTTGAGGATTGTGGAGCCGATGCGTGATTCGATAAATAAACTGGCTATACGTTTCGAGCTTCCCATGGTGGATGCACAAGCGTTATTTGAGCAGAACACCGATGATGGGATCTGTGGTGATGAGTGGCTGCTGGATCACGTGCATCCCAATATTGAAGGTCATCAACTTCTGGCGGATACTCTATTGCAGGCGATGGAAAAAATACATTTGATCATTCCTGTCCAGGGCTGGCAAAAGCAAAGGGACGATCTATGGCAAATACATTTATCCTCTCTCAATGAAGCCTATTTTATGCACGGAACCATGCGTTTGGAACGACTGCGTCGCTGGAGTCGCGGACATGCTATCAAACCGTCGGAAGATTTACCCGGTTCATTCGATCCTCTTGAAGGAGATCAGTGATTTACTTCGGCAAGTATTCGGTCAAAACAGTCCAGGAATTGCCCATTGTCCGGCCAGAGAATCCGTGGATTCTCCGGGATCGGAGGATCTACGATTTCCAGAAAACGTTGTATTGCTGGTTCATCCAGACTTTCAGAAGTCATTCCCAGCCCCAGGCGATCTACATATTGTGCATTGATGATTTGTTCGTATTGTCCTTGTACCGGCACCAAGAGCATTTTCTTGCGAAAATACAGGCATTCACTGATCAGAGAAAATCCTGCTGTCGCGACAACACCACGACATGTGGAAAGATCGGCAAGAAAAGATTCAGTGGAAGTCGTTTTAAGACGGCAGTTTTCTGTTTCCTTGTCTTCGTTGAAGCCATAGACATAGAATCGATCATTTTTAAAGTGTGCAAGGGTATGAAGCAGACTTTCTCGGTTGGTGGAATCCGTTGAATAGACCAGAATATGTTCCTTATGCTCGGATTGAAACATAGCGACAACAGGACGAATTACAGGAGGTGTCACAATCGTTTTAGGGCTGCGAACCGGCGCATCGAAAAAGTTCAGGACCATATATTTGCGGGCGCGGAAATAATACGAACGGGTAACCACATAGGCTGCGGTTCGGGCAAACCAATCGCTGGGACGGTGTTCCAGCACGCAATGGGTTAGCAGATGTTCATGGTCCACGCTGAGGTACGGTACATCATTTCGCCATGCCCACCAGGCACTGAAAGGCTCAAAGTCCGAGACCACCAAGTCCGGTTTAAACGGTTCGATGTGATTTTCATACAGATCGGTATTGCTTTTCCATGCTCGGGGATAGTGGACCATGTTTTTCAGGATTGTGCGCAGACAACGAACCCGACCTTTGTCGTAGGCGAATGACAATCCCGCAATCGGGCGTACTCGATCCTTAAAGTGATTGGCCAGATAGGACAATGCCTTGCCGGATGCGACAAAGAGCAGATCATGACCCTGCTCGATCAAATGTTGCCCAATCAGGTGCGACCGGCTGCTGTGTCCGAATCCTTCACCGGCAACACCGTACACAATTCTGGCCATGTATTTCTCCCGTAAAACCGGACGAAGTATAGAATGTCATGCTGCTATGGTCAAGCTGTTATGGAGAAACAAAAAAGGCCCGATTCAATCCATGCAAAACAAATTAAGGTTTCTATATATGTACATCCTCACAAAAAGTCAATACAGTTGTCTCGAACTGTGGATTGATGTTGATGATGAATTGACCGTTGTTTCCTGTCAGCAGAAGTAACATAAAAGGAAACAACCATCAGTTAAAACTGGGGCATTGCCTGCCTGGCTTTGTCGGTTACTTTCATTCGCCAGTCTTACTAAGCGGTTTTACATAAGTTCCTTGAGCGTCTACGCTTCGGAAGGGCTTGTATCGGGCCCAAATAGCCCTTTCGGTGGCATTCGCTGTAGAGTGAAAACATATAAAGACTTATCTGAACCCGCTTAGTGGGATTAAAGTCGGAATAATAAAGTGAGTTTTCTTTCAATCACATCCTGCTCCTGTTTCGAGAAACTTCACAATCCGATAGACACTCTGGTTATAGGGAACATCTATCCTATGCTTCTGCCCTAGGGTAATAACGGCCCCGTTCAAGGCGTCAATCTCGGTACGCCGACCGGCCTTGATGTCCTGAAGAGTGGATGAACGATGCTCTGCGGTAGCAGGGACCAGCTTACCATAGAACGTGTCCAGAAAAGTGTGAGGTTTCTGGAAGAATGTCTGATAACCAGATGCCCCCATCACTGCAAAAATTTCATGCACGATACAATCCATCAGGAATCTGGTCGATTTGTTATCCGCCAATACACCATACGGACAATCCAGAATAGCCCCCAGCGGATTGAGGGCACAGTTATAAAGCATCTTGGTCCAGAGGTCTTTTCCGATTTCATTCGTGGTCTGGCATGGTATTCCACCAGTGTCAATAGCCTTGGAAAGGGCTTCTACCTGGGACGGGTTCGTACTATATAGGCTTCCGATATGGATGGCATCAGCATGAACTGTAATGACAACGGAGTGTGGCGTAGGCCTCTCAAAACCCGTAATAATACGGGCATTGTAAATTCGAAGCTCGGCAAACTGTTTTGCAAAAGCCTCTGCATTACCCCACCCGTTCTGACAAAGTACAATTATAGGTTTTCCCAAAAGTATGTATTCTTGTTTTGCAAGGTCTTTTGCGGCGTTACTGGATGCGAATGATTTGACACAAACCAGGATATAGTCGTATTTTCGAGAGGGCAATTCATCCAGGCAGGCATAGCTGCCGAATTGAGTGCTGTCAGCATGGAAATCTCCGAATATTCCCGTTCGATCCAGTCCCTTCTGTTGGAGAGCCTGAACAGTTGTTTCTCTGGTAATTAGGTCAACGCTCATGCCTGCCCGAAGCAGACAACTGGCCAAACCCAATCCAACGGCTCCTGCACCATATACGAGGATAGTCAATTCGGCCGACATTCTTTCACCATGATCTGAGAAAATTATTCCTACATAAGGATTATTTCGTATATTCCTGAAATTCTTTTTCTAATTGTTCTTTGGAACGTAGGCCTTCGTAGATAAGCATGCGATGTTTGAAGATTGCACCTTGGCCGGGTCGAAGAGTGAAATTCAGGTCTTTCGCATTGGGTACCTTATGCGCTTTCTCAAATGCTCCCTGTCCCAAAGGATTGGCGGTAAAACATCCATAGCCCCGTGCATGCCAGAACGTGGGATAATTGACACTGTCCGGATGATTCAATATCGCGACACCGTAGATTTTGTTATCTTTCTTCCCCTCTAATCGCATCCATTGTGCCCGTCTGCCCCAAACGTTCTTTTCCGTTTCCTTTCCCTCGGAACTCAGGTATTTTCCGGTACCACCTGTTTCTTTGAGCCAGGGAGCCACCCGGATAGCCATCATGCCTTCTTTTGTGTCACTGAATACCACGTCTTGATGGAGTGCTTTTAAGGTGATATTAAAATCAATGGCATATTGATCTTTGCTTTCATAGGATCGGAAGATCATTTCCCGTTGCTCAAGGAGCATGGGATTGCCGTCATTGCCGAGCCAGTGCGATTCGGTAGTAAGAGTTCCTTGGCCTGCATCCCCCTTCATCTGGAATACTCTTAAATGCCGGATTTTCGGTAGCGGTTGGGTGCTGTTTCCCCAGAAATGATGTTTGTTTATATCAATCGTGAAATAAATCCCCATGTGATGCGGATGATCCTGATTTTCCCCTTCAATCGAAATAAAAGGATAGCCTCGGCATATCATTTCTCCCGATGGAGTATGAACGGGAAATAAAACAGGCTTTGCCAGAACGCAGTCCTTACGGACCATTGGCTGAGAGGGATCTTCAGCATAAAGATAGCTGGTAAATAATTTACCTCCTATGAAGACATCAATTTTGTTTTTTTCCGGTTTGAATTCCACTTTGGAAGCAGCACGTCCTGTTCCACCTAGCAGTGTACAGATAAGTGTCAATGTCGCCAAGGCATATCTGGACTTCATGTTCATGGCCTCCCTTGTTCTAGATTTTCCTTATAACTCACCCTTCCGAACATCTTAACAGATTCATCAATACTCTAATGGCTGGGGTAATGTACTGCATTTTAATAAATTTTACCAGCAGGTGAGAATCAGTATACTGAATAGATGAGAAAAATGCAAAATGTGGATCTCATAGCCCGAGTAACAATTGCAATATTGCCCATTATTTTGGGGTTCCATGATTCCGGAAAGTATCCGGATGGTTGACCGGATATATTTCTGTAAATCAGGTCCAATTGGGGCGATCGGTACGAGGTCGGACGGCTGTATTTTAACAAATGCCTCAGTTTGTTCCCTTTTTCCGGAAGAGCCTCTGTAAATCTCTTAAATAATAGTGGTTTACAAATCAGGTTATTCGGTCTACGGAACCAATAATTAATGGTTCGAATCACTTCAAACGTGATTTTTCTAACAGACATGAAAATAGTAAGCCTCAATATCCCCCCGTCGAAGCTTTAAAATGGTAAGGTTGACGGTTGGAAATCCGGCCTTGATATGGTATGGTAAACATTTTCGGAAACTTTGTACTGGGAGATAGTATATGGCACTATATGTCAACGGGGAAAAGATCGACGATAAAGAGATTCAAGCCGAGGCCGAGAAGCTTCGTCCGCGTTATGAGCAGGTCTTTTCTGAGATGCCCGCTGAGGACAGGGAAACGCAGCTTATGGACTGGTCGCGTGAAAATGTTATCGAGGCAGTCCTGATGCGTCAGGCGGCCCTGCGAGATATTCCCGAACCACCTGCCGAGATAATCGAACATGCCTATGAGAACCTGATCCGCGAGGCAGGGGGGAAAGAACAGTTTTTCGAAAATACCGGCCTCAGTACCGATCAGGAAGAACAGATCAAGGCCGATCTCTCCCAGCGGCTCAGGATGGAACGCCAGATCGCTCAGATTACCTCACAGGTGTCTCAGCCCACCGAAAAAGAGATCAAGAAATATTACGAGAAAAATGTCGATCGATTTACGATTCCCGAAATGATCCGAGCCTCTCATATTGTCCGCCATCCCACTCCCGCAACTGATCCGGAAGCAGTAAAATCCGAAATGCGTCAGGTTTTGGTGGAACTTCGGGCTGGGGCCGATTTTTCCGAGATGGCTGCCCAGCATTCGGATTGTCCCGACAACAGCGGTGATCTGGGCTTTTTTGCCCGTGGCCAGATGGTCCAGGCCTTCGATGATGTGGTTTTTACCTTGGAGCCTGGTGATATCAGCGAAGTCTTTCAGACGGAATTCGGCTATCACATCGCCTCGGTCAAGGAAAAGAAGCCGGCCATCCCCTGTCCGCTCGAAGAGGTTCGGGAAGTGATCGTAAAAGACCTGACGGAACAGGCTCAGCAAAAGGCCCTGGAAAAATTTGTCGACGCCGAAAAGGAAAAAGCCACGATCGAAGACAAGTAAGTTATCCAGATTATTAACTGTGATTTTTTGGTTTAATGCTTTTCGAGTTGCGTTGCTCCCAATTGGCCGCAGGCTGCCTTAATACCTGCCCCGCGTTTATAGCGGATCATCGTTTCGATCCCCGCTTCTTGCAGCACATCCAGAAATCGGTGAATCCGGTTGCGTGAGCTCGATTGATAATGGCAGCCTGAGTGGGAATTGTATTCGATCAGATTGACGGAAGCATGTATGACTTTGAGCTTTCGGGCCAGGGAGCGGGCGTGATGATCGGCATCGTTGAACCCTTTGATCATGCAGTATTCGAATGTGATCCGACGTCCGGTTTGTTCCTGATATTCTTCGACAACCGTCAGGATCTGATCAATCGAATCTCTTCCTGCTACAGGCATCAGCGTTTTGCGCAAATCATCACTGGGAGCGTGGAGCGAGACAGCCAGTCGAACCTGCAGGTTTTCTCCGGCAAAGCGGCGAATCGAATCGGGCATTCCGCAGGTGGACACGGTGATATGCCGCTGCCCGATATTGAATCCATCCGGATGATTCAGAATATGGATCGAATCGATCGTGGCCTCGTAATTGTCAAACGGCTCGCCCATCCCCATGTAAACGACATTGTTCACCTTACCGCATGCTATGACGGCCTGATTAACCTGATCGACAATCTCGCCGGCTGTCAGATTCCGGGCGAATTTCAACTTGCCAGTCGCACAAAACGTACATCCCATCCGGCAGCCGGCCTGACAGGAAATGCACAGCGTCTTGCGGCGGTTCTCATCGGTCAATAGCACTGCCTCGATATGGTGATGATCGTGCAATGCAAAGACGAATTTGATAGTTCCATCCGGATCGATAAGCTGATCAACGGGCTGAAGGCGACCGATATTGTATCCCTGCTGGACGAGCTTTTCACGAAAAGCCTTTGGCAGGGGGGTGATCTCTTCGATTATATGGGCGTTCTTGCCATGAATAAATGAAAAGAGATATTTGGCCAGATAACGCTTGCCGCCAAGTGTGACGACAAGCGATTCGAGTTGTTCAAACGTCATGCCGGTCAGGTCTTTTTCCATACCGGGCAGTATATCACAAATCAACCGTCAGGGGCAGTCGGAAGAAGGAATCAGGCGTACATCCCTTTTCGTCGCTTGGAAAGGGCTTTCCTTCCGCCCTTGGTCCGCATTTTGGCTCGAAAACCCGATTTACGTGCCTT
>JAFGPC010000121.1 GCA_016926155.1 Sedimentisphaerales bacterium | reverse complement strand
GCGGCCTTCTGTTTGACTTCTGCGACTGATGAGCGTTTCGTTCTTTTTTTCGTGGTGGTCTTTGTTCGCTTTTTGGTTGTCGCCATACGAAACACACCTTAGCAAAACGGATTCCACAAGTCAAGAAGGTTCCGATAAATCTATGTGATTTCTCTGTTTAGATATCGCCATGCTCGCGTTGTAAGTCTTTTGTATACAATAGTTTAAAGGCCATAGTTCCGATCTGAAGAAACAAGCCTTAAGTCAATACAAATCATTTCTTCTAATCAATCCATTAATATTTTATATAGTATTTCCGATTCTTCATTCTCCCCCATCTTCCCATCCGGCTCTATGAAAAAAGCCGAGGTCTTATAAAATCCTCGGCTTAACTTGTTCCTGGTAACCAGTTGTGATACTCTTTGATAGGATTCCTACGATTTAAAAACAGGCTTCGGTATTAAAAACCATAAACCATCTTCAATTGTTCTTCCGTAGGCATAGTAGTGTATATTTCCCCCTGAGGTCCGACATAATTGGGACCGCTCTTGGTCAGACGGACGGGGATACGGGAGTTGTTACTGTTGGTGATCCACACGGTTACAACATTTTGTTCGGCACGAACTGCTTCGATATCCTGACGGGTTTTTTTCTTGTCGGACTCATTGCCGATAATATAGCCTGTGCCTGCACCAACACCGGCTCCGATGAGGGTTGCCTCAGTGTCACCACCAGCCAGAGCTCCGATCCCGGCACCGGCCGCTGCCCCCAATAAAGCGGTATTTTGCGCGTCTGTTTCACAACCAGCCACTCCCAGAAACGTCAAAGCGACTACCAATGTCAATCCGATGGTTACTATTTGCCTTGCCATGGTGTACTCCTTTCTCTGTACCATATATAAAGAACCTATCATATTATATCGAACAATGAATGCGTTTGTATGCACTCAAACGACAAAACTTGTTAAAGTTATGCTCACTGTATATATTTGACGTCAAGACAGAAGGCAATATTTCATAATCATGGAGAGAAACAATGGCCTGCAAACTGATAATTCACGGAGCTGCCGGGCGAATGGGGCGGCGAATACTTAATTTGGCGTCTGAAAGCGGCGATTTCAAAATTGTGGGTGCGATTGATCATTCTACCCATCCGGATTTGGGGAAAGATGCGGGTTCTCTGGCCGGGATTGGAGCGATTGGTGTACCATTGGGGGCCGAAATGCCCTCTGGGGGGGAGGTTATGATTGATTTTTCATTGCCGACCGGTGTCGAAAAGGCAATTGAGATGTGCCTGGATAAGAACATTGCTTTGGTAATGGGCACAACAGGTCTGGAAAACAATCAAAGGGAGAAACTTAAAAAAGCCGCCAAACAGATCGCTATTATCTATGGAAGCAATATGAGTGTCGGGATGAATGTCTTGTTTTCATTGGTGGGAAAAGTGGCGCAAATGCTTGGTTCACAATATGATATAGAAATAACGGAAACCCATCATCGCCATAAAAAGGACTCTCCGAGTGGTACTGCCCTGACGCTTGCCGAGCGAATCTGTGCTCAAACCGGGAGGATTTTTCCTGAATGTCTGGTCTATGGTCGCCATGGCAAAGAAGCCTTACGAGAGGAGGGAACCATTGGTGTGCATGCGATTCGGGCAGGGGATATTACCGGACAACATTCAGTAATATATGGATCGCTTGGAGAAACACTTACCCTATCTCACACAGCCCATAATCGTGATAATTTTGTCCGTGGGGCTCTTCGAGCAGCTTTATGGCTTAAGGGAAAAACCCCCGGAATGTACTCCATGGCTCAGGTTCTTGGTATTGAGTGACGCTTCGCCGTGGGTTGGCCGTTTGGGACAATCACTCTGTCGGGGAGGGAAAACTCGGCGAATTACGATTGACGAGAAGAGTTATTTCTGTTAAATAAGAGGGTTTCTGTATTAGCGGAGATCGTCTAGACTTAGCCGGCCGCTATGAAAGGCATTAAAATGGGTCGGCGAGAAGGGTATGTATGTCTTTAGACGAGTTAAGAAAGAAGATCGATGAAATTGACGCTCGGCTGGTCGAGCTGGTCAATGAACGTGCGCGGATTGTGGTTGAGGTCGGTAAGGTCAAAACCAACAGCAGCACACCGATCTATGCCCCGGACCGCGAAAAAGCCGTGCTCGATAAAATTATGAAAGTTAATAAAGGCCCTCTGCCAGACACCACTCTTGTGGCGATCTGGCGTGAATTGATGAGTGGATCTTTCTTTCTGGAGCGTCCTCTGCGGATTGTCTATCTGGGCCCTCAGGGCAGTTTCAGCCACACCGCGGCGATGCTTAAGTTCGGCCAGAGTGTTGAGTACGAGGCTGTGACCGACATCCGTGCTATTTTCGACGAGGTCAGCAAGGGCCACTGTGATTTTGGACTTGTTCCGGTGGAAAATTCAGCCGGCGGCGGCGTTCGCGAGACTCTTGACGGCTTTATCGAATCCGATGTGCTAATCTGTGCCGAAGTGCATATGGCGATTCATCACAATCTGTTGGCCAATTGCCCGCTGGATAAAATTGAAAAGATCTATTCCCAGCCGGAAGTGTTTGCCCAATGCCGCAATTGGCTTAGCAGCATGTTCAAAGAAGCCAAGACGATCCCGGTTGCTTCGACCGCAAAAGCGGCACGAATGGCATGTGAAGAAGAGGGTTCGGCAGCAATTGCTTCGGTCGTGGCCGCCGAGATTTATGGTCTTAAGATTCTTTGTCCGGACATTGAAGATATCGCCAACAATATCACCCGATTTCTGGTCGTTGCCAGGGAAGACGCCAAGCCGACAGGAGACGACAAGACGATTGTCTTGTTCAGTACAGCACATAAAACCGGAGCCCTTGTGGATGTTTTGAATATTTTTAAAGTATACAATCTGAACATGACCAATATCGGCTCGCGCCCCAACAAGAAGCGTGAATGGGAATATTTTTTCTTTGTCGATTTCCTCGGACACCGCCAGGATGCGAACGTGGTGACTGCTTTGGAAGAAGCTCGTAAACACTGTTTACAACTTTCGGTTCTGGGCAGTTTTCCGAGGAGTAACTCGGTATTGTAGTTAGTCACTACAATCGTATGACGTATAAGACGTGATAACACGATGGGAGTGTCCAAATGAGAAAGCCGTTTATTGCGGGTAACTGGAAGATGAATACCAACTATACCAGCGCTCTGGGTCTGGCAAGGAGATTGGTGGAGCAACTCAAGGGAATCGATACGGTCGATTCGGCGATATGTGTTCCATTTGTGTATTTGCAGGCGGTTTCATCGACATTGAGTTCCAGCAATATCGCGTTAGGCGCCCAGGATGTCTTCTATGAAAGCAACGGTGCTTTTACCGGCGAGATCAGTTGTGAGATGCTCAAAGACGTAGGATGTACATACGCTATCATCGGTCATTCGGAGAGAAGGCACGTAATCGGCGAGACGGATGTCGTGATTAACAAAAAAGTCAGAGCGGCGATTGCAGGGGGATTGCTTCCGATCTTCTGTGTGGGCGAGCTTCTAGAAGAGCGCGAGGCGGGAAAAACTGAGGATGTGGTTGTCTCGCAGATTCGTAAGGGTCTGGAAGGGGTCGATCCAGAACGCGTGCAGGCGGTTACCATCGCCTATGAGCCGGTCTGGGCCATTGGAACGGGGAAAACCGCCACGGCCGAACAGGCACAGCAAGTGCATGCCATGATTCGCAGTCTGGTGGCTGAGATGTATGACAAGAACATCGCCGAACGGATGCGAATTCAATACGGCGGATCCGCCAAGCCGTCCAATACGACCGAGTTGATGGCCAATCCGGACGTGGATGGGCTTCTGGTCGGAGGGGCCAGTCTAAAAGTGGAAGATTTCTCCGCAATGATAAAAACCGTGGCGTAAGGATAACAGAGACAGGAAACGAGTAAGGGCAAGACCATGACAAATGTTCCGCTGTTGGGCGTGTCATTTTTAAAGAATCTGATTGCCGCATTGTGGGTATTGTCGGCGATCTTTTTGATTTTGATTGTTTTACTGCAAAAAGGTCGAGGCGGCGGAATCGGCTCAGCGTTCGGGGGTGGCGGAGCAGGTTCCCTGCTGGGCACAAAAACCGGCGATTTTTTAACCTGGGTGACCATCGGATTGGTGGGCGTCTTTCTGATTTTTGGCGTAATTCTCGTCAAGTTTTATATACCGGAGACGTCGGTTGGCCTGGAAGAAAACCCAACCCCTCCGATCACAAGCACCACCAGTGGGGAAAGCAGTGGTACAGAGGCAACTGGGATTACTCCAGGTGCCGCTCCTGCAAACGCAGAAAGCCCAACGACCTCCGGCGAGGCCGGCGGGACCGATACCCCCGGTTCTCCGATCGGTAATGATTCGGATCCTGATTCCGAGAACGGTTAATAGTGATGCCATGTTTCAGGGCGAGACGCCATGATCAGTAGCATGACAGGATTCGGTGAAGCGGCAGTCCAGATCGAAGGGATCGCCTATGTGGTGGAGATCCGGACGGTCAATAACCGCTATTTCAAAGCGCAGATTCGTCTGCCGGAGATCGCTGCTTTTCTGGAAGGCGAGATCGACAGGATATTGCGTGAATCGGTCAGTCGAGGCACGGTAAATTACTCGCTGCGTATGAAGAATATTTCCGGCCAGGCATTCTTTGATGTGGATGCCGGTGCCCTGAGGAGCTATCTGGACAAACTGGAAACTTTGAACCGCCAGGAGGTATTGCATTGTCGGGTAGATCTGGCTTCGATGTTGTCTTTACCGGGAGTGGTTCAGGCGATTGCGCCAGACGAAACAAGGGCTGAGCAAATCCGAAAGGTTGTGTTTCAGCTTACTGATGATGCTTTAAAACAGGTTTTGCAAATGCGGTCCAAGGAGGGCAAATCGCTGGCGGCCGATCTGGCGCAATATTGTGACGTTATCACACAAACCTTGGGCAAAGTACGAAAGCGAAGTCCTATCGTGGTGACCGAATATCATGGCAAGCTTCGTAAACGGGTGGATGAGTTAATGGCCCAGGCGAAGATTCAGATGGATGAGGCTATCCTGGCGAGGGAAGTGGCGATTTTTGCCGATCGGTCGGATATTGCGGAAGAGTTAGCGCGTTTGGAGTCGCATTTGCAGCAATTTCGCGCCGAATGTGAGACGGATGATAAAGCCGGCCGCAAACTGGATTTTATCTGCCAGGAATTATTGCGTGAGGCCAACACGATTGCCAGCAAGGGCAGTGATGCACAAATCAGCCAGTGGGTGATTGAAATCAAATGCGCCATTGACCGGATTAAAGAGCAGGTGCAAAATGTTGAGTAATGACAGGCCATGAGTCATTCAGAAAACAACAAAGGAAAGCTTGTGGTCATCAGCGGACCCAGTGGAGTCGGCAAGAGCACGATTACGCGAGAGGTGGTCGGCAGGATGGGGGCCTTTTTAAGCGTCTCAGCGACGACGCGACCCAAGTCAGATAAGGAAGAGAATGGGAAAGAATATTGGTTTCTGTCTCGCGAGGAGTTCGAAAAGCAACTGCGGGAAGAAGCGTTTCTGGAATATGCCGAGGTTTTCGGGAATTACTACGGTACGCCGCGAGGTCAAGTGGACAAAGCCCTGGCCGAAGGAAAAACAGTGCTGCTGGAAATCGACGTTCAGGGAGGACGCCAGATCCGGCGGATGTATCCGGAAGCGTTAATGATTTTTATTTTACCGCCCAGTCAGGGAGATTTGGCCGGACGGATGAGGACACGAGATCGCGGAGAGGATGAAACAACGACACGGCGTCGTCTGGAAGAGGCGAGTCGGGAAACAGCGGAAGCAATGAAATATTACAATAATATGGTGATTAATGACGACCTGGAACAGGCGATCCGGGAAGTCATCGATATCATTCAATCCAATGACGGAGAATAGAGAATGATCGAAGAATTGAAAAGCACCGATATCATCAATAAGATTGGGGGGCGGTTCAAGCTGTCGGCGTTAATGCAGCGGCGGCTTGTAGAGTTGATGCAGGGTAGTCGCCCGCTCATTGAGGACACGGAAGGCAAAACCCCGATGGAAATTGTTGTTGAAGAAATCAAGCGTGAAAAGATCACATTTGATGACGGCGCCACTCCATCCAAAGATTCCAAATTGGGATTGCTCTAGGGACATCGGCGATGGCTTCAAAGCTGACCGGCTGCAAAGTACTCCTGGGGGTATGTGGTGGGATTGCCGCCTATAAGGCAGCGGACCTGGCCGGTAAACTCACCGGTGCCGGTGCGGTTGTGCAAACGATCCTGACCGTCAACGCCTGTGAGTTGATTACCCCTAAAACATTTGAGGCAGTAACAGGACAGGCGGCATATACAAGCATGTGGGTTGGCCCCGAAGATTTCAGGATCGGACATATCAGCCTGGCCGACTGGGCTCAGGTTGTCGTTATCGCTCCGGCGACAGCGAACCTGTTTGCCAAATTAGTCGGGGGACTGTGTGATGATCTGCTCAGTACGACGTTATGTGCTGCCTGGCAAAAGCCGATCATTCTGGCCCCGGCAATGAACACGAAGATGTGGTCCAATCCCGCCGTACAGCGCAACGTTAAAGCGACAGAACAAATGGGGGCAACACTGGTGGGGCCCATGGCGGGAAGGCTGGCCTGCGGGACGGAAGGTATCGGACGGATGGCCGAACCGGCCGAAATCCTTCAGGCTATCGAAACCGCCCTGGCGTAAATCTCATGCATTTCCTGATCACAGCAGGGGGGACGCGCGAATACATCGATCCGGTTCGTTTTCTGTCTAATGCCAGTAGTGGTAAAATGGGTTATGCTCTGGCCCGGGCCGCCCTGCGATCGGGACATGATGTGACATTGATCACCGCGCCAACCCATCTGCGGTTGCCTAAACATGCAAGGATTATTTCCATTGTTAGTGCCGCCGACATGTTCTGCGCCGTCAAGACCCATTTTACAACGTGTGACTGTCTGGTTATGGCGGCGGCGGTTGCGGATTATACGCCGGCAAAGGCCAACAAGACCAAGATTAAAAAGAGCACTACCGTCCTGACGATTCGGCTCAGGCCCACGATGGACATTCTGGCCTGGGCCGGAAAACAGAAAACCCATCAGATCGTTGTAGGTTTTGCCCTGGAAGATAAACATCTGCGCGACCGTGCCGAGCGGAAATGCAGGATCAAGAACCTGGACATGATCGTTGCGAATGAACCGACGGCTATTGATGCGGATGTTTCTACCGTCTGGATCAAGCCGGCCGGAGGAAAATGGAAGACATTACGGGCGTCAAAGGATGTCATTGCTCGACGTATTATTCGGCACGTTGTGCGAATGAACATGGATCTATGACATGGTTTGGCGAATCCCGAGGAGTTTGGCAACCTGCTCGGTCGTATCGACAGTGAGCACCTGTTTGGCCAATTGCTGCGCTTGAGACATATCTAGTTTTTCGATCAGTTCCTGAACACGAGGAAGATAGCTTGGCTCCAGGCTGAGCGTGCGGATCCCCAAACCCAGCAACAGGGGAATGTATTCCACCTGATGAGCCATATCGCCGCAGACGGAGACTTCGATATCATGTTTTAGCGCAGCGTCGATTACAAGTTTGATGGCTCGCAAGACGGCCGGATGATGCGGAATATAAAAGCCGGCGACGGTTTCGTTGGTGCGATCCACACCGAGCATAAACTGGATGAAGTCATTGGTTCCGATTGAGAGAAAATCCACCTCGGCGGCAAGCTCTTCGATCATATGAACAACGGAGGGTAACTCGACCATAATCCCCACTTTGGGTTTGGGGAAATAGGGAATTCCCTCCTGGTCCAGGTCTTCCATAGCCTCAGCAAGCACCATTCGTGCCTGACGGAAGTCATCTGTCGAGGCGATCATTGGAAACATGATTCGCATATCGGCATCAACCCCGGCGCGCAACATGGCTCGCAATTGCTGAGAGAAAATCCGTCGATTCTGCAGGGAAAAGCGAATCGACCGCATTCCCATCCCCGGATTCTGTTCCTGGGCGTCATGGTAGTAACTGAGCACCTTGTCGCCGCCGATGTCTAATGTTCGAAATGTGATCGGCTTGTCTTTCATACCCAATACCAGCCGGCGATAGGCGAAATATTGTTCCTGCTCGGATGGAAAATCATTACGGATGATAAATGGGAACTCCGTGCGATAGAGCCCTATGCCTTCGCATTTAAGCTGTTCGGCCATGCTTAGATCGCTGAGTAAGTTGATATTGGCCAGTAAGCGAACACGGGTGCCGTCGGCGGTTTTGGTCCGCGGTTTCATGCGGGCGATTTGGTCTTTCATACTGACCCGGTCGGCGTTTCGTTTTTGGAAGCTGGCGATCACCTCGTCGGAAGGATTGACATAGACATTACCCGAATCGGCATCGAGCAAGACCTGTGTTTCGTCCGGCACATGCAGCAGATCGTAATTATTGGCGATCACCATAGGGATCTGCAGCGACCGCGCCAGAATCGCAATATGACTAGTCACCCCACCGGCAACCAAAACAGCGCCGGTAACATTTTCTGAACTCATCCGCAGTAGATCGGATGGGAACAAGTCACGAGCGATGACAACCTTGCCTTTAAAATCACCGAGTTTTTCGTATTCCTGGACGAGATTACTGATCATCCGCACGATCAGGTCCTCGACGTCCTGTACCTTCTCACGCACATAGACGTTGGCACTTCGGCTAAACAGATCGATGAATTGACGAGCTACTTTCAATGCCGCAGCCGGAGGATTTTCCCCTTCCTCGATCAGCCGCCGCATGGTGCCGACAAATTCCTTGTCCTTCAAAATCAACAGGTGTGATGCAAAAATCAGGGATGCGGCATCGGTCAGTTTCTCTTCCACCTGGCTTTGCAGGTCTTCCAGTTGGTTCTCTGTGGTTTTGATCGCCTGATCAAACTGCTCCAGAGAGTAGATTTGGTCGTATCTGGTTTGATAAAGAGCATCGAAGGTCTTCTGTTTATCAATGACACGAGCTGGTCCCAGCGCAAATCCCTCAGCGGCGGATTTACCCCGGACAAATTCCAGACCTGCCGGAATATTCCATGTTTGCTCGACAGGCTCGGCCGGTTCGTGCTCCTCATGCATGGACATGAGGAATTTGGCGTTCTCGATAATATTAGCCAACTGGGAAGCGACGGCCCGGCAGGCCAGTACATCCTCCTCCTGGAATTTCTTTTTCTTTTTCCGCTGCAGGGTCAAAACGCCGATCTTGGCAGGTCCGCGCGTGATCGGCACAGCAAGAAAGTTGTCGTATTGTTCCTCATCGGTGCCGACAAACAGCTTGTAACTGGGATGTTTGCTGGCCCGGCTGACACAGATCGGCCGCATTTCCTTCAAGGCCAGCCCGGTCAAGCCTTCCCCGTACTTCATCTTGACATGATCGACCGAGTCGGGATTGAGGCCTTCGGTCGCTTTCATTACCAACATGGAATCATCTTCGTCGTACAGGTAAATCGAGCAGACCTCCGTCTTGAGGTGTAATGTGACCATGCGGACTGTCTCGTGCAGAAAGCTCTCGAGGCTGACGCTTTCGCGAAACAAGTGGTTCAGTTCACTGATGTCGCATAATAACCTGATTCGGTCCATGATTTTCTCAAGCTACTTGTCCGGCGGTGTTACTACTGTTCCGATGAATCGTTTGTTCCTGAAATATAGAACAATGTCGGCCAAAACCATCACGGCATTGAGCAAATATAGAATAAAGACCGGATCGAAATTCGTCCGGCATTTGTGGATCATGCCGCTGATATATCCGATCAAAATAATAAACAAAAATACGACACTTTTGCCCGCTGTAGTCCGGCTGGTCCAGGATTTATAGATACTTACCGGCCAAGCCGCTCCGAAACAGATCAGCATCGCCGCTTCGAACACGCTCATGGCTAATCCATAATACCAAGGTCATGCTTAGTCAGGATGCTTTCAAAGACAAAACCGGCATCGGTAATGTTTTCTTCGGCGCCCTGTTTGCGGTCGATGACACAGACGATCTTTTTGACTGAGGCGCCGGCTTCGGTGATGATCTTGGCCGCTTCCAGTACCTGGCCACCGGTCGTGGCGATATCCTCGACCAGCAGCACGACGTCGCCGGCGTTCAGGACGCCTTCGACCATCTTGCCCGTGCCGTAGCCTTTTTTGCTGTTGCGCACGATGATCCAGTTCTTGCCGGATGCCATCGCCGTCGAGGCCGCCAGCGCCACTCCGCCCAGTTCGGCCCCGGCAATGAGGGTTACCTCCTCGCCTGCGTGTTTGGCGAATTCCTCGCCCAGGGCCTGCAGGATATCCGGACACGTCTCGAAGAGATACTTGTCCAGGTAATATTTGCTCCGCTTGCCGCTGCGCAGCACAAAGTCGCCTTCCAGATACGCCACATCCTTAATTCGTTTGGCCAGTTCTTCCTTGGTCACGATCTTCCCTTTGATTTTCAATCTTCGATTTTCAATGTACTATTTTCTTTGAAACTTAGTATTTTATGTTGACTCAGCTCTCTTTCTCGGATCGGTCAGGCTGGACACTGTCGATATACTTCATTACTGCTTCCATTGAATTTTTTGAAACCAGTCCAAGCCCCTAATGCTTTCCAGATCAGGATCTTTCATAACGTGATCATAAGGTAACAATCTGTCATGAAGTTCTGCAAGCTTTAACCATTTATGACATTCATCCGGTTCGGATTTTAGGGCAGAAATACAAGCCAGATTATATGAGCCCGATCCTTCTTGGATAGCTTCTACTTTCAAAAAAATCTCTTTTGCTTTATCCAAATACACTTGCCCTTCTTTTCTCGATATACCATTCAATTTACCCAACTCTATTAACGAAATACCCCAATTTGTGTAGTACCTCAATTCGTTAGGTTTAAGAAGAGCCGCTTTAGATGATTTATCAATGCATTCATGAAAAAGCAATTCCTTGTCGGAGCCATCAAGTTTGGACCATTGGAACAGAGCAATCCCCCAATGATGCCATATGCTGGCTTTCTCGGAGTCGATCGAAGCAGCTGATTCGTATTTCTTGCAGGCTTCACAGTAATATTTGTCAGGCTTGTCATTATCCAAACGGGCAAGTCGATAGAATGCAACACCAAGGTTTTCGATAAATTGAGCGTTCTGAGGCTCAAGTGTTATTGCACTCTCAAATTTTGGAAAAGCTTCCTTAATTAAATATTTTGCTTCGGTATTCCTATGTTGGGCAAGCTTTAAAAGGGCAGCTCCCCAATCATTAAAAGCTCCTGCATTTTTGAAATTTATCTGAGTAGCTCTTTCGAAATATTTGCAGGCTTCTAATAATTTTGATTCCGCATCGTCGGTCGGTAAATCGCCCCAACATGAAAGTACATTACCCTGATTGTAGTAAACAACGTCATTTTCGTTTAAAGAAGCGCTTTTCGTATAATATTCCAGCGATTCTTGGAACAAACGATTCCCATCTTGGTTGGCTTCTTTTGCTTGGTCAGAGACAAGATTACCTAAATCATTAAAAATGCGCCAATCTTTTGGATTCAGATTAGAAGCCATTTGAAGTTTATCGGTCGCTAGTTTTCTATACAAATTTTTTTCAGATTCTTCGAGTCTTGCTAAATTTGAAAGAGTCTCGCCCCAAGAAAGATATAAATCTGATTCTTGGAATCCCAAATTCTCAACTGTTTGAAATTTCTCGCAGGCTTTATGATAGATTTGAACAGCTTCTTTTGGAAAGTTTTGAGCATAATCACTCAACGCCATTCCCAAGCACATGACGATACATGCCTCTTTAGGGCTATATTTCTCTGCCGATGACATTTCGTCAATAGCTTGTAAGAGAAGTTCTTTCCTGTCTTCTCGGTTGATTTTTGCCCATTCTGCGTAGATACAACCCTTATGAAGGTAAGCAATGCCTTTTTCTTCATTCTCAATGCAGAGGTTTATTGCCCTTTCACATAGGGAAAGGGCCTGGGAAAATTTAAACTTGCGACATGCTCTGGATGTCTTTTTGAACAACCATAAGAGCCGTATTTTTCTGATAAACCATTTAAACATTGAAAAATAAAAACATCCTAAAGAATTTATTTTTGTCTATACTTTTAATTCGCCGGTTTTATTGAGCTGGTTTCGGTATCGTCGGCGGATGGGTGTCACCTGTTCGGTGATAAACTCATTGACCTGTTCCGGGCAGCGGCCGATATAGGCCTTGGCGTTGAGGACCTTTCGCAGGTCGATTTTAGCAAAGGCCGGATCGTTTTTCAGCCGTTCGATCAGGTCGTTCTCTTTGCCCTGCTGTTTCACCTGGGTGGCGGCCGCCTGCGAATGGACGCGAATCAGCTCGTGCAGGTTCTGTCGGTCTCCGCCGGCCTGGACACCCGCCATCAGGATATTCTCGCTGGCCATAAAGGGCAACTCGGCGTTGACCCGGGCGGCGATCACCTTCGGGTACACCACCAGTCCCGAGGCGACATTGATCAGGATTTCCAGTATCCCATCCACAGCCAAAAATGCCTCCGGCAACACCACCCGCCGGTTGGCCGAATCGTCCAGCGTCCGTTCGAGCCATTGCTCCGAAGCGGTCATCCCCGGACTGGTCGCCAGGCTCAGCACCAGCCGGGCCAGGGCCGTCGTCCGCTCGCACCGCATGGGATTTCGCTTATAGGCCATGGCAGACGAGCCGATCTGCGATTTCTCGAACGGCTCTTCGATCTCCTTGAGGTTGGCCAGCAGGCGAATATCGTTGCACATCTTATGGGCTGACTGGGCAATCAGGGCCAGTGTATTGATCGCCATCGTGTCAATCTTGCGCTGATAGGTCTGACCGGTCACCGTACATCGTTTGGAAAATCCGAAGGCCTTGGCAACCATCTCATCGAGCCGTTTGACCTTGCTATGGTTGTCCTTGAACAAGGCCAGAAACGAGGCCTGCGATCCGGTTGTGCCCTTGACTCCCCGGAAGGGAAGATTCTCGATTCGATGTTCCAACTCGGCCAGATCCATCACGAATTCATAGCACCACAGCGTCGCACGCTTGCCCACCGTGGTAAGTTGGGCGGGCTGATAATGCGTAAAGCCCAGCGTCGGTATGGACCGGTACTTCCGGGCAAAGCCGGCCAGCCGGTCGATCAGGCACGCCAGCTTGCCCGCGAGGATCCGCATCCCTTCCCGTAGAAGGATCAGATCGGCATTGTCGCCCACATAGCAGCTTGTCGCTCCCAGGTGGATGATCGGCGCCGCTTTGGGGGCTGCCTTGCCGAAGGTGTACACATGAGCCATGACGTCATGGCGAAACTTCTTTTCGTATTTCGCAGCGGCAGCGAAATCGATATCTTCCAGGTGCCGGGCCATTTCATCGATCTGTGACTGCTTAATATCCAATCCCAGCCTCTTTTGGGCCTTGGCCAGTTCCAGCCAGAGCCTGCGCCACGTGCTGAATTTGGTTTGCGGGCTGAACAACTGTGACATTTCGGGGCTGGCGTTCCGCTCAACGAGCGGACTTGTATATATTTTTGTTTCTTTGGCCATCGTTCTCTTCCGTAATGAATTGTATAATACGATTCTTTCCTGTTATGGATGGAAATGCGTAAGTAATTCTTCGATCTGGTCAATATCTTCCTGTGAAAGAATCCAATCGCCCGCCTGGACGGTTTCGGCAATCTGTTTATCATTACGTGCCCCGACAATCGCCGCCGTTACCTCCGGACGTCGCAATACCCAGGCAATTGCCAGTTGAGCGAGCGTCCTGTCGTTTCGTAGGGCAATCGGGCAAAGTTTTTCGATCAGGGCTAGATTGATCTTGAGTTTTTCATTAAAATTGGGATCCCGGTGGCGATGGTCATCCGGTGCCAACTCAGCAACACGCTTCTCGGTATATTTACCGGTCAGCAGGCCCTTTTGCATGGGGCTGTAACAGACAATTCCCAGTTGATTTTCGCAACAGTAGTCAAACAGTTCGAATTCGGCCTTCCGATTGATCATGCTGTAAGGCGGCTGTAGCGAAACCGGGGGACAGATTTTGGCAACGCGACGAAGTTGATCGACGGTAAAGTTCGAAGCTCCGAGATATCGCACCTTACCCTGCTCAAGTACTTTGGCCATTGCTTCCCAGGCCTCTTCGAGCTGCTCATCCGGTACGGGCCAGTGAAGCTGCCAAAGATCGATTACGTCCACTCCCAGACGCCTGAGACAGGCATCAGCTTCGGCCAGAATCGCATTATGATCGAGGCAATTGACCTTACGGCGTTTATCATCCCAGGTCAGGCCGCATTTAGTTGCGATGATGGGGGATTCACTCATTTGCCGCAATGCCCGACCAACCACTTCTTCGCCATGGCCACATCCGTAAGCTGGGGCTGTGTCGATCCAGTTGATCCCGCTGTCTATAGCCGTCAGGATCACCCCGATGGAATCGTCGTCATTCTGGGGACCCCAGCCGTATTCCCAAGGCCCGCCGATGGCCCAGGTGCCCATCCCGATGGTAGTCAGTTCCAAATCCGTATTGCCGAGTCTTCGCGTTCGCATCGCCGCCTCTTTAAAGCGTTTTCCTTCAAAGGCGGCAGTGTATCAGAAGCCTGAGGTTCTGGCAACGTCTTTGCAGTAAGTCTGGACAGGGATGAAAGAATTGTAGAAAATAGAAAAGCCCCCGAACGGATTCGGGGGCTTTTTAAGACAAGGAAAAGGAAATTACTGTTCACCAATGATGCTTACTTCCAGGGCAGTGAGGTTATTAAGAGCATTTAGTAGGGTATCCCGCTGCTGCTGGGCAAAAGCAAGCTTACGCTGGGCCTGCTGGATTTGTGGCAGCCGAGTCTGTTGTTTGTACGCCAATTCAATCTGAATATCAAGATCCCTCTTTTGCTTCTCAATGGCTTCAAATTCAGCCTTGATTTCCACAGCGCGAATTTCCTGTTCACTCAGTTGTTGGGTGTATTTATATATGATGGCTCCGCCGGCATCATCACCAATCGATTCCCTCCGTTGAGCCAGTTCAATCCGGGCCCGTACCAGTTTTTCTCGGGCGTCATCAACCGATTGAGCAGATGTATTTCCTGATTGATGGAGTTTTTCCACAGCGTTCAGCCTTGTTGCCGCAATCTTTAGAATATCCTCCAGTTCATGAAGAACTTCATCCTGTTTCATCTTGTCATCGATCTCTGCCCTTGCTTTGGCAATCTGCTCCATGATGGCCTGGCGACGAGCTTCATAGCGGGCCAGTTCCAGTTCCAACCGTTCGAGCTTGTCCTGTACATCCTGACGTTTGTTCAGGAGAACTTCCAGGCTGGGATAAATCGGCCGTGTATCTATGGCACCTGAGTCGCTTTTGATTTTTTCCAGTTCCTCCTGGGCATTTTTGGATTGCTGGTTAAGTTTTGCGAATCGGTCTTCCATTCGAACTCTGTATCGCATGTATTCAACATCAAGGGCTTGTCTCAGTAATTCCACCGTAGCCACCATAAACTCCTGCGCCATGGGTTGCATTCCTTCGTTCAGATTCACCTCCAGGTGGAAAATCTGCTGTACCGGGCGTTCACTGGAGGGGGAGGAACCGAGAACATCCCTGTATCCGGTTGACTGTGTGCCGTAACGTCCTCTAGTCATTCCTCCCATCATACCCATACCGCCCCCCATTCCTCCTCCCATGCCCATCATGCCGTAGCCGCTCATTCCTTGTTCAGAAGGAGGATTATTCTTTGTTTCGTTTTCATCCGGAACCTGGGGAGGATCGGGAGGGGTTATCGGAGGGTCCATCTCAAGGTATCCAAATCCTCCACCGTATCCACCCATACCCTCTCTATAAGAAGATGAAAATGGCTCCAGGTTTGTTGGCGGAGATGTCATTTCGAAAGTTACTACATCAGCAATTTCTTGATATGGCACACCTAATACTTCCTGTCCTGCCCTGCCGGCAACGACCGAACTGGTCACCAGAAAGTACAACTCATCCGATTGCAATGGCAGTACCGATGCATCGTATGTAATGCGAACCAGACAGGCTGCTGAAAGGGTGTTGGAAATGGTACCCTCTGATTCCGTCTTTTGTCCCATGACCGATACCGGAACGAACATGCTCAGAACCAGAAGGCTGATAACAGTACGTGTTTTCATGATAAATCTCCCTTTGTTTTTTTGTGTTCCTGTTGTTGAATTTCTTCGAGCCGTTGCCGGGCTACCCGGGCCCATCGGTTTTCCGGAAACAGTTCGATCAGTCGCTGATACGCCTCCACGGCGTCATTCTGCAGGCGTAATTCCCGATACAATCGGTCTGCCTGATACAGCATCGTAAATGCTGTCTTGTCGATCTGTGCCGTGATCTCTTCGATTGGATCGGAAATGGTTTCGATTTGTGAGGTTCGCTGTCTGGCACGGTCCTGTTCTTTGATCTGAGCGAGCGTTTCTTCAACCAGCCGCAGAGCGGAATCGGTTCGCTGTTGTAAGAGGTGAATCTGTGTTTCCAGGTTTACAACCTGCTGTTCATGATTTGTTTGAAGATGAAGCGACCACAATCCGGTACAAATGAATAGGCAAGCAGCGGCAGCGACGACCCCGACTCGTCGAAGGGATTGTCTTCGTCTCAATCGTCGATGAGCGATGGAAACAAGCTGGTTGGTTTCTGGAATCGACTTGACAGGCAATAATGCATCGGCCTGTCTGAGCAGCGCTTCCAGTTTTTTTTCATCCATCGAATTCATTGATTTTCCTGTTCACCCGTTTGGGCCAGTGTTTCTTTAAGCATCTGTCTGGCCCGGTTGAGTCGCACATTAATCGCATTACGAGAAAGTCCGAGAGTCTCGGCAATCTGCTCATGGGTCATCTCCTGCAGATATCGCAGCACAACCGGTTCGCGATATTTTCGCGGCAGAGCTCGCACGGCCTTTTGAACTGCATGGGCCATTTCTGCCTCAATCAGAGGTTGATCCGCCGGATCTTTCTCCATATCGGGCTTCATTTCATGATTCGATCCGAACCAATGCTGTCGGGGCCCCCGTCGGGACATTCGCGAACGACACTTGTTGATCGTAATTCGAAAGAGCCAGGTCCGCAGCGAGCAATCGCCGCGAAATCTCTTCAGCCCCAACAGGGCTGATACAAACACATCCTGACAGACATCCTCTACATCTCCGTCCCAACCGAGCAGACGATGTGCCAGGACCGCAATCTTGCTGCGATAGGTCTCGACTATTTCATCGAACGCTTCGCGCTGGCCGGCCTGAAATTGCTTTACAAGCTCGGACTCGTCATGGCGGTCCGCTCCGCCCCCACCCGCTTCGGGCTTTGGTTTATCCTTCTGGGCCATGACCGTCATATTAGACCGGTTCGGTCCGGTCGGCTTACGAAAAATCCTTAAAAAAAATCCCCTCTTGCCTGTTTTTCGTATACCAAAGCCGACATACCACCCGTTTCATTAGATGGTACGGGGGTATTTTTGTCGTTCAAGGGGGGTGTTTTTTCAAAAAATGCCCCTTCAGGCCCCTTGAACTGAGAGTGTCAGTGTCCTATAATAGATAGGTTGCGGACGTGTGAATTGGGTTGTTTGTTTACGAGGAGATATGAGAATGTATCTGAAAAGAAAACCCTCTTTCTATGGCTTTACTCTCATTGAATTACTGGTCGTTATCGCCATTATAGGTATTCTTCTTTCGATTCTTATACCGGCGCTGAATTATGCCAAAGTCCAGGCTACCGCGGCGGTTTGTCTGGCGAATCTGAACGGATTGTCCAAGGCATGGGTATTATATGCAAACAACAATGATGACAATATTGTAGGAAGCGGTACATCCGGGTGGGATGCCTGGCAGGATATGGGTTACCCGGCCTGGGCTCCAACGGGGACGAGACGGAAAAAAAACTTTGTGGCTTTTCCGCAGGATGAGAATCACGCTTTTAGAAATTTATCGATCCAGGATGAAATTCGCGGATTGGAGCAGGGTGGATTGTGGCCGTATGCAGAAAGTGAAAAGGTCTATCATTGCCCCTCGGATAAGCGATATCTGAATCCTCCGACGAACACAAATGTCTCCCAATTGGAAAAGGGGGGGTATCGTACCTATTCTATTGGATGTCCAATGAATGGGTATTCCATTGATTCAGGCAACTGGATGACGGGGGAATACTATGCCTGTGTCTATAAGACTATCGAGATACGAAGTCCCGGACATAAAATCGTGTTTGTCGAAGAGCAGGATGGCGATGGTTATAACGTCAATACCTGGAACATCTATCTCAACGTAGCCGGTCGTTGGCCGGGTGATCCGCTGGCCTGTACGCATAATGAAAGAAGTACTCTCGGTTATGCCGACGGCCATGCTGAAAAACGTCATTGGGTGGATGAGACGACCATCTATCTCTTTGAAAATAATATCAAGAACTCTTCATCTCATCCATATAAAGCAAACGAAGGTGAAGATTTACGCTGGTTTGTTCGACGCTATATTCCCGGCGCGATTCGTCCCGAGTTGAAAGCGATGATGCCGAATTATTAATGATTAATGCGACAATAGGATGATACCCTAAAAGTGCAGGGATCGTTTAAAAGGGCAGAAACTTGGACATTTCGCTTTGACCGATAAGCCTGTAAATCCGAAGTAGTTTACTTATATGGAGAATGAGGAGTTTTTATGCGGAATGAAGCGTTTGTAAAATCATATAGGGGTTTTACTCTCATCGAACTACTGGTGGTTATCGCCATTATAGGTATTCTTCTTTCGATTCTTATACCGGCGCTGAATTATGCCAAGGTTCAGGCTACCGCGGCGGTTTGTCTGGCCAATCTGAACGGATTGTCCAAGGCCTGGGTATTGTATGCGGAGGAAAACGATTCGGATCTGGTCGGTTCCGCTACTTATGATGTTACGGGCTGGCAAACCCAGGATTATCCGAATAACAATCCTACGTCTCAACGCCGTGTGAAAAATTTTGTTGCCACTCCTCAGGATGAAAACGGTCAGTCAAGAAATGATACCGTAGAAGATGAGATTCGCGGACTGGAACGAGGCGGCCTGTGGCCGTATGCCGAGAGTGAAAAAATCTACCATTGCCCTTCCGACAAACGGTATTTAAATCCTCCCGTGGGGGATCATGTGGGAGGAGGGTCATGGGGATTAAAAGGAGGATATCGTACGTATTCCCTCGGTGCGGTGTATAATGGATTTATGACAGCCTCGAATGGCTGGGCAACCGATGAGTATAAAGTGACGGTGCATAGGATCGGACAAATCCTCACACCGGGGCATAAAGTGGCCTGGGTTGAAGAACATGATGGCTACGGATATAACGGCAACACGTGGAATTTCTATCTCAACACCCTTTCGAAATGGGGGGATCCGTTTGCCGTAGCTCATAATGAGCGAAGCACGCTTGGTTTTGCCGATGGCCATGCCGAGAAACATCAATGGCAGGACCAGAGTACTTTGGATATGGCCGAAGCCAATCACAAGGAATACCCGACTAATGGAGAAACGGAAGATATTTTATGGTTTCGTAAGCACTATGTCCCAACAAAAATGCCGCCGGAGATGCGGGCTGTAAAATAGAACCACCGGCTGTTTGATCTATCCTGACGGAAGAGAATCCTAATTGAAATTTCGTTTGATTAAGTCAACTTTGTTAAAAGGATTTACTTTAATCGAACTTTTGGTGGTTATCGCCATTATCAGCTTCTTATTGGCCGAACTGGTGCCGGCGCTGAACTCAGCCAAGGTGAAGAACGCAACAACAGTCTGTCTTGCTAATCTGAATAGTCTGTCAAAGGCTTGGCTTTTGTATACCGAAAATAACGATGACAACATTGTCGGAAGCGGAACAGTTGGATGGGATGCTTGGCAGACGATGGGATATCCAGCCTGGAACCCAACAACAACGATACGGAAAAAGAATTTCGTGGCCTTTCCACAGGATGAGAATCACTCTTTTCGAAACATATCACTCGAGGATGAGATTCGCGGATTGCAGCAAGGTGGTTTATGGCCTTATGTCGAGAGTGAAAAGATCTATCACTGCCCTTTGGATACACGGTATCTAAGCGCTGCTTTTGCCGTTTATGACTATGATGCTAAGGGAGGTTATCGTACGTATTCTATGGGTTGTCCAATGAATGGATATGACATTACATCAGGCTGGATGACGGGGGAATATTATGCCTGTGTCTATAAGACCGTGGAGATACGAAATCCGGGCCGGAAGATCGTTTTTTTGGAAGAACAGGATGCTGGCGGATATAATACCAATACCTGGAATATCTACCTAAACGAGGCAAGACGCTGGCCGGGCGATCCGATAGCATGTATTCACAATAAGAGAAGTGTATTTGGCTATACCGATGGCCATGCGGAAATACGTCAGTGGCAAAACAAGACAACGGTTTTTATCTTTGAAAACAGTATTAAGAATACTTGGTCTTATCCGTATAAACCAGATGAGGGTGAAGATTTAGGCTGGTTTGTGCATCGCTATCTTCCGGGAGAGATTCGGCCGGAACTAAAGGCGATGTTGCCGGATTATAAATAATGGGATAATAGCACTGAAAGATAGAGGGTATTAATGCAGAAAAAGTACGGTAAATATACTCGCAGGCAAGTGATCCGGACGGCTGCAGGCGCGGCCGTATTTATTATCCTGCCCCGATGGTCTTGGGGCAATAGCTCTGGTAAACCGTATGTTCGCTGGGCGTTTCTTTCCGACACACATATTCCCGAAATCGATCCGGTTACGCCACCAAAGAATCATCATTCCTTTGGTCCCGGGGCGAATCTCAAGACCGTCGTTTCCCAGGTCCTGGAGTATGCGCCCGATGCCGTGGCGATCACCGGCGACCTGGCCCGACTGCAGGGCAGGGTCGGGGATTATCGACGATTCAAGTCGCTATTGGCGCCGTTGAAAGGCCGTATGCCGCTCTGTCTTGGGCTGGGCAATCACGATGACCGTGGATCGATGCTCCGTTTTTTCGGGATGCAAATGGACCATGTTCAGGACGTCCCGGGCAAGCTGGTAACGGTCATGGAAACCGGCCCGATTCGTATTATCATGCTTGATTCGCTGTTGACCGTTAATTATACGCCCGGCTGGCTGGGCAGGGTGCAATTGGACTGGCTGAAGGGGTATCTGGCTTCCTGTGATGACCGGCCTACTTTGGTATGTCTGCATCATCCGCCCGGCGGTCAGTTACTGGACACGGATCGATTCCTGGAGATCGTCAGACCATGCCGTAAGGTCAAGGCGATTGTCTATGGACATTCCCATGTATACGGTTTTGAGCGGATTGACGATCTTCATCAGATCAACCTGCCCTCTACGGCGTACAGTTTTAATGAAACCGTCCCCATAGGTTGGATACAGGCACACCTCGACGCCCAGGGCGGGGAGTTTACCTTCCGTGTTATCGGGGGAAACCGCGATGCCGACGGGCAGACGACCAAGCTGACCTGGCGCAAATAGAAGGGACTCAGCCCTTTACTGAGTCCCTGCCGGAGAAATACGAACTGGTGTCCGCCGG
Source organism: Sedimentisphaerales bacterium (assembly GCA_016926155.1). Taxonomy (GTDB): domain Bacteria; phylum Planctomycetota; class Phycisphaerae; order Sedimentisphaerales; family Anaerohalosphaeraceae; genus JAFGGE01. The sequence goes on along the minus strand of JAFGPC010000121.1, from coordinate 4,292 downwards.
GCGGTTAATGTACTTCCACGACCGAGTTAAAATCACCGTACGGATTCATTTCCGTCATTTCATTATACGGGTCCTGCTGCCAGATACCGTCAACCACCAGGCGGTAACGATACCGTCCGGACGCGATCGGCAGCTTGATCTGCCAGATGCCGTTTTCGCTGACTTTCTGAAGCTGTCCCATATGGGGCTGCCAGTTATTGAAATCGCCTGCGACCTGGACCGTCTGAGCTCGTGGGTATAAGGTGACAAAGGTGACTACGTCGCCGGTTTGTCGGGCGCCATAGAACTCGGCAATCTTGGCATCGAGGCTCTTTTTGGGCTTGGCTTCGATATCGACAATCTCCCGTTTGGTGTCATGGGCTTTGTGAGCGGATTGCGATTCCTGGACGGTCCCGGATGCCCCTTCCAGCGTTGCCACGGGTGTTTGAGCTGTTTCAACTTCGGTTGCGTCTGTATGGACAGGGGCGACCTGAGGCTCTTCGGTCGGTTCGTTGGTCTCAACCAGGGCGGCCGGTTTAACTGTCGAGAGCAGTTCTTCGGCACTGGCGCTGATGGCATCCAGCTTGGCCTGCAGACTGCTGACCAGTTCGGCTCGATGCATGTGTGTGTCGGTGCCTACTAGTTCTTCGGCAAGCGACATAAAATCCTTATGGCCGCGTGAGGCCGGATCATATTCGCTGATCGGTTGGCCCAGGCTGGCGGCCTCTTTGAGCTTGGTGTTGAAGTTGACTACCGTCTTGAACATCCGGGCGGAGAAGTGCTTTCTCACCTCGCCAAGGATTTCCCGGCCCATCTTTGTTCGAATGTCGTACATGCTGGCCAGCACCATGACATTGATCTGCTGGGAACATTGTTTGCATAGGGCATTGAGCGTTTCCAACTGCTTGCTTAACCCGTGCAGCGAGAAATATCCCATTTCCACAGGCACTACAACGTCCGTTGCCGCCCGAATGGCGTTAAACGTCAATAATCCCACCGAGGGCGGGCAGTCGATCACGACATAATCATAATCCTTATTCACGGTCGCCAGCAGGTTTTTCAGGCAGTTTTCCCGATCGACCACACCGCTCATCTGCTGGTCGAATGCCGCCAGATCAATGCTGGCAGGCGCCAGCTCAAAATTGTCGGAAATCTGCCAGAGGATCTCGCTGAGCCGCTGGGGCTCATGGCGGGCATGGCTAATCAGGATATCATAGACGCTTTGTTCGATCTGCTCTTCCGGCACGGCCAGGCCGACGGCACAGTGCGACTGTGGATCCATGTCTACCAGTAGTGTTCGCAGGCCTCGTCCGGCCAAAGCACTGGCAAGATTGATGGCGACGGTGGTCTTGCCACAGCCTCCCTTCTGATTAATAATGGCAATCGTTCTCATGGCTTCTCCCTACGCCCGTTACTTATTACCAGCCCTGTTATGTGGGCCGTCATCCGTGGTTCTCCCTTACGCATTTATATATATAGCTCGGTCAGAGTGGTTCAATTCCTTGATTTTTTTATCGGACAAGCCGATAAAAATCACACTTGATAATATAGAAAAGCCCAATTTACCACACGATGCGGATCACTGGTTCCCTAATTATCTAGGATCTCATACACCCCCCACGGGGTAACTTTATCCGGCCGTCCGATAACTTGCAAGGCAGATTGAAAAAAAGCGGGTGGGATTTTGCAGATTTTACCGAACTTGCAGCCTGTTTTGGCCGATGCCTATGCTGGTCCAATCCCCCTGTGGGGGTATAGTGGAAAGAGCAAGAATAAAAGGGGATACGACGATGATGGAAGAAAAGATCATGCAATGGATGCGGGATAAGGTCAAACAGGAAGGTTTTACGGATGCCGCATCCCTGGCCGAGGAATTCCTCAAGGCCCATGAGATCAGCACGGCCCTGGATCCGGATTTCGAGAAGACGCTCGATGCCGGTTTTAAGATCGCCAAGGAAGTGCATGGCTTTTAAGACAGAGGTGGGATGAACAAATACGGCAGGGCCAGCGGGAGGACAATGACCCTGCCGTCACTTTTTCTTCAACTAAGAAATCCTCTCTGCGGGCTACAATCACGTCATTATTACAATCTCTGCGGGATTGACTTCGATCCATACAGTGTTACGATAATATGTGTTGATCGACTTGAGTCGTGACAAGCAGGTTTGCGAAGTACTGACCCGTCTGAAAGAGGCAAATCCCGAACAAGGGCCTGTCTGCGTCGACGGGACATGGGGATCGTTTGTGCCCATGTTGGCGGTGCATCTGTCCAGAATGCTGCACCGGCCGATCCTGTATATCAGTGCTCATATCGATGATTCGGATAATGTGGCCGATGATCTTACCGTATTCGGCGCCGGACATGTCGAGGTTTTCCCCGTCTGGGAGGGGCACGGCCCGCAATGGCAAGGGGATGCAACGGACGAGGTCGCCGCTCACCGCCTCCGGATCAGTTTGGCTCTGAGCCAGGGCAAAGAAAAAGCCAACTTTTCCGATACGATTATATCAGCCGGTATTCAGGCCCTGATTCAACCGGTTCCCGATCCATCGGCTCTTTCTGCGGACAGTCTGTGCCTGGTCACAGGGCAAACCATGGATCCGGACGAAGTAACCGGCTGGTTGACGGATCAGGGTTTTGAGCGGGTGGACAGTGTCGATGTGCCGGGCCAGTTTGCCCGTCGCGGAGGGATTATCGACATCTTTGCCCCTGTTACCAGCCAGTCGGCCCAGCAGATAGGCCGGGCCGAGTCGGTGCCGTCCGAACCGTACCGTATCGAATTTTTTGGCGATCAGGTAGAGAGCATCCGTGTCATTGACCTGGATACACAGCGTTCCGCCCGGACGGTGGACCGGCTGGAAGTCCTGCCGCCGACAGCCCATGAAAATCTCGAACAGACAGAGATGCTTCTGAATCTGCTGCCGCCGGAAACAATTCTTATATTCGAGGAACCGACAGAGATCGCCGAGGTCGCCGAGGTTTTTCTGAGCCGCATTGACGATCCGCGCGGTTTATATCCCTTTACGGCAATATATCAAGTGGCCCAACGATTTACTTCGTTGCAGATCAGCCGTTTTGCCGGAGCCGGGGCAGCCAAGTCGATCCATCTAGGGGTGACCAGCGCCCAACAGTATGAGCACAAAACCGGCGCCATGTGGAGGGACAACAAAGAAGTCCTGGCCGATCTGCTCAGTGCCGACCGCGAGGTGTATTTATATTGTGAAAACACTGCCGAGGTTGACCGTATCACTGAAATCGTCCGCGACGTTCACGGTCGACTACCTGATCATCTACATCTTCCCATTGGTTTTCTGCATCGCGGTTTCATCCTCGAATCGCTCGATACCGTCGTCATCAGCCATCATGAAATTTTCGGTCAGACGTCGCTTCGCCGCCGCATCCGTACGATCCGTTCAGTCAGTCCGGTCCATACGATGCTCGATCTTCAAAAGGGCGATTATGTTGTGCATGTTTCATATGGCATCGGCAAATTCGCAGGCGTCGAATTGATGGAGAAGGCCGGCTCGACGAGCGAATACCTAACGCTGGAATATGCCGACAAGGTGCGGATGCATGTGCCGGTCAGCAGTATTCACCTCGTACAGAAGTATATCGGCGCCATGCCCAAGCGGCCGGTCCTGAGCCGGATCGGCTCCAAGAAATGGGAACGGCAAAAGCAGCGGGTTGCCGACGGAGTCCACGAGTTGGCCGTCGAACTGCTGGAAACGCAGGCCAAACGCGAGAGCGCGGGAGGATATGCGTTCGGCGCCGACAGTCTGTGGCAGAAGGAATTCGAGGAGTCGTTTTTGTATCAGGAGACGCCCGACCAGCTCACCGCCTCCGCGGAGATCAAGGGCGATATGCAGCGAAGATCGCCGATGGATAGGCTGTTGTGTGGGGATGTGGGGTACGGAAAAACCGAGCTGGCGATGCGCGGGGCGTTCAAGGCCGTTGAGGCGGGTAAACAAGTCGCGGTCCTGGTGCCGACCACAGTTCTGTCGGTGCAACATGGGCGGACATTTACCGAGCGGTTTGCCGACTTCCCCGTCACGGTCGAAGTGATCAACCGATTTGTTACCGCCAAGCAGGCCAAGGACATCCTGAACCGTTGTCGGCAGGGTCGGGTGGATATTCTGATCGGTACACACCGGCTGCTCAGCGATGATGTGGGATTTAAAGATCTGGGTCTGCTGATCATCGACGAGGAGCAGCGCTTCGGCGTCGAACACAAGGAGCGGCTCAAGCGATTCCGCACGAATGTGGATGTGCTGACGATGACGGCCACGCCGATCCCGCGGACGCTGCACATGTCGCT
>JAFGPC010000120.1 GCA_016926155.1 Sedimentisphaerales bacterium | reverse complement strand
TTCGAGCAAGCGGCGGATCCGTTGGCGGCGGTTCCGGATCGTGCCTTCGGTGGTGTCCATCAGCTCGGCGATGCTGGCGTTGGTGTGGCCGTTGGCGGCCAGCCGGATGATGCGCTTGTCGGTCTGGAGCGTGTCCCAGTAGCGGGTCAACATGCGCTGCGAGAAGCCGGCCGCCTGGCGCGCTTCGAAGAGGACACCTTCCAGGACCTCGTCGGAGAGCCAGTCGAGGCGCAGGGTATCGTCGTCGGTGGATGGGCAAGGAGCCAGCCACTCGTGGGGTGGGTCGCCACTTTGTAGGAGGCCGCTCATGTCCAGTTGTACGCGCTGCGGCTCTCGGTACCGAACCGGCGTCTTAGGGGAGGGAGTTGTGATGGTCTATTCCGGAGTAATGCACTGATGGCACAAGAACTCGGTATTCGACCAGGTGACGAGGTTAGAGAGGCATCGCATGAACAGATCGTGGAGCAAACTGCTCGGGCCATCATTACACAAATTCGCGAATGGACTGGCAGCAAGGTTTTGACGGCCCAAAAACGGTGGATCTTTGAACTCATCCAGAATGCTGTCGATACCGGCCAAGCGCGCAAGAATTCCGTGATCCGAATTGAAATATCTCACGATGACAAGACACTCACATTCAGGCACAATGGAGGCCACTTTACACGGAATGAAATAGTTGCAATTATCTACGGCGGTTCTAGCAAGCCGTATGAGACAGTCTCCGACTATATTGGTCGGTTCGGAACCGGGTTCCTAGTATCACATGTGGTCAGCAGGAGAATAAGTCTCAAAGGTGTAATCGAAACGAAGAATGGCTCTCTCTGCGATATTGTACTTGATCTAAATAGAGAAAGCAACAAAATAGAAGAGATTTCCAGAAATATTGAAAACTGTTTTGGCCAACTCAATGATGTCGTCTCGATGGCTGATCCCGGAGTAAAGCACTGGACCGAGTTTAGCTATCATGACTACGATGGGAAAGGTAGAGAAGCAATCAGACTGGGCATTGCAGCATTGGAGGACAACCTACCTTTCATTTTCGCCTTCAACAATATCGACGAGCTAGTAATCAATGGCACAACCCATAAAAAGGAGGTATATGCACAAGAGGCAAGCTACACGGCCATCCGTGTTGGCGCTGATTATGTCTATTTCTGCCAAGATGATGAGAATAGCGTTAGTGTGGGGGTATTAGTTCGCGACAATGCGATCGTAAATCCAAAACACCGACCGGGTATTTTCGTGGCAATGCCTCTAACTGAAACAGCCGATTATATCCACATTCCTTTCGCTATTAACAGCGCCAGATTTGCTCCTACGAAAGAGCGTGATGCTTTGTCCTCTGACGACCGTTCCTCAGATGAAGATGGGTATTCTGATTACAAAACAAATGAAAGTATTCTAACACCTGCTTTCTCTATGTATTTTAGTCTGGTAGACACTTTGGCTAAGGACGAGAAGTACACTCAATTGCACAATCTGGTCCAGTTTTCACCTGTTGCTGAAGATAAGACCGCGCAGAACAAACTGTGGCATAGCCTGAACAAACTTATTTCAGACATGGTAGATCAGATTGTGAGAGAAATCCCACTAGTTGATACACTAAACGGGCGTAAAGCTCTTGGCCAGACGGTTTTCCCTAGGCTTGGTTCAGATAATGCAGTAACTGTTGAATTGCTTTTTTCACAATTCTACGAGGTTGTCAGCCAACTTGTCCAGAACTTGCCAACTGCAGAATCTGTCCATGTCTGGACTGATTTAGCTCAAGCACTAAACAGGTTTTCCTACGCTGATCTATGCATATACGAACCTCATAACTTGAAGGATGATCTAAAGCACGCATCCAGTGGCGTTTCTCTGACAAGATTCGACAAACTGCAAGACGGATTGAATTTGAAAACCGGCAGGAGCATCTTCCTGGATTTCTTTCGTTTGGCTAATGCCATGTATAAGGCAGGTGAAGCAAGTCTTGAGTTCGTTGAAGATCTGTTACCAGATCAAAATGACAACATAAGTAGCCGAAGCGGATCGTGGGGTAAATTGCATTTTGAAGAGCTTGAAGAGTCCATACCAAAGCGCCTCAAAGATATAGCTCAAAGAATCGGCTACGACGTCAGAGATGAACTCGTTGCCGAGGATTTTGCCGTCTTTGAGATCGTTCAGAAGTACATAAATGCTTCCATGGGAGTCGAAGATGTTTTGAACAAGCTCTTGAAGAATGCCGATTATCAACTGCCCGACAAAATCGATAGCTGGGATGATGAATCGGTAGTGGGCTGGATAGAGCTGTTTCGTTGGTGTGCAGCAAACGGAAAACTCACGGGGGATTTCAGGGCAATTACCAAAGAGAATGCACCTAGGGAAATCGGGGATATTGGGCGACACAGTTTTCTTTTGCCTTTCCAGCATATGGGAATCGAGACCGAGTTCGAAAACATATACCCCGATAGAAGAATCTTGCATCACAGCTATTTTGAGCTGGAGAATCAAGAGCTTGAGAACTTCATCGAGTCACTGAGAACCTACAAAGCCTTTATTGCAAGCCTCCCAGTCTACGAGCAAGAGGTTAACTTGGATTATGGCAAATTGATGGCCCTCATCGTAGGCGACAGTGAAGGTGTTTCCAAAGTCAAGCACTCGGTCAAATCTGCGACGGCTCAAATCGCCACTTTGCCCTTCTGGAACGAAGTGATCGGCAAAATAGCAAACGATCAGACACTTGGTCGATCGTTCTTTAGGTTCGTGATCGGGTTCTTGATCGAGCATGACAATTCCTGGCGACAAGAGGCAAGTGTGTCTTGTCAATGCACTGGCGAAACACATACGATAGTTCCCTCGCGTTGGTTAGCCAGTGTCAAAACGGATTCGTGGGTTGCCATTGAGACATTCAAAGACGATGAACTTACTCTCGTTAGCAGAGAGGCTACGAAAGAGAATCTTGAAATTCTCTTCGCAAATGACGAAAACGGCAGCTTGGATGATCTAATTCGAGTTGATTCGGGTTTCGCTATAGAATTTCTCACTTGTCTAGGGTTTGATGATCTTGATCTTCAGATCAAGCAGTATGCTGTCAGAAAAGGGGTTTCCGAACAGAAAGTCAGAAAAGAAGCATCTCAACTAATACCACTGGTCGGTACTCTCTCCGAGGAGGTAATACAAGACATCAAAGCATTGCTTGACAATGCTCCAGACCTGCTCGACGAGGCTTTGGAAGAAGCCCGTAAGAAACTGGGTGATACCACAGACACGGCCGTCAACCGCACTATTGGTGAAAATGTGGAGAGAATCGTCAAGAGAATCATTCGTGACAATGGCCTTGATGTTGAAAAAATACACATTGGCGGTGACCTTCAGATTTGGCCAGACAAAACAGAGGGTTGGGACAGTGGTGCGCTTAGTATTCCCCCATACACTATGGAAGTCAAATTCACTACGGGTTCTAGGGTACATCTCAGCCGGGCGCAATCAGAGCGGGCCAGACATGAGCATCAAAACTATTTAATTCTAGTGGTTGGAAATGCAGCAGGGCTGCGAGAACGACTACGGATCGAGCTTGATGATGATGATATCACTGGCGAACTGAAAAACGAAATCATCCGATCCTCCCATGTTGTAAGACATCTGCATACAAAGCTGGGGACGTTGCCGAACCCAAGTGAAATAGATCCCGATCTTCACGGATATTGGCTCAAGAGACAGTTATGGGGAGATCTAGAGAATGTGCAGAATTGGCTTGACGAAGTTTTGTTGCACAGTCAGGATGAAGAACCCAAGGCAGAGACCACTAGACCCGCACATAACAAAGAATTCGGAGTGGTGAAGTGGTTCGATGCCACCAAAGGCTATGGTTTTATTGAACGCCCTGAAGCAAATGATGTTTTTGTCCATTTCACCCAGGTTGTCAATGGCCGCGAAAAGCCACTGGAGACAGGCCAGAGAGTAGTTTTCACAATTGGGCAAGGAAGGAAAGGGCCGGAAGCACAGAACGTGGTTGGGGATGAACAGTGAAAGACTTCCCTCTTTGAGCAGGTGCATATGGTTGCTTGGAAGAGAAGGCCAAATGGAGAACTGATTTGGTGCGAAGGTGACAGCGAAGTCACAGAACCCCGTTCCAGGAAAAAGACGCCTCGCGGGGTGAAGCGTGTGACCGAGGTTGGAATCGCATCTCGGTGTGAGGGTCATCGGACAAGGAGAGTGGGCAGAAGAGACTCAAGTGATCCTTTGTCCATACCCAGAGATGCGCGGCTCATCTGATAGAAAATGGACAGATGTGGTTGCATGTCAAGTCGGGAGGTGTGCGTTGCAGGTGAATCGGTAAGGGCCAGGCTGGCAAAGGGCGCACG
>JAFGPC010000119.1 GCA_016926155.1 Sedimentisphaerales bacterium | reverse complement strand
CAGATACCCGCCCTGTTCAAACACAATCGCCTTCTTGCCTAGGGAAGGGAATTTGATATCAAAGTCCGTATAGTCGGTCAGCTTTCGTGTTTGCTTTGTATCCAGCTCATAGACATACAGATTCATTCTCCCGTTTTCATCCCGGTCAGAGAGGAAATACACCCGATCCCCATGCCACATGGGAATGATATCCTGGGCCGGATTGTCCGTAATGCTCACGGTTTCATGCGTCTTGAAATCATGGATCCAGATATCGTCAGCCATTCCGCCGCGATATTTCTTCCAGGTTCGAAATTCACGAAAAACGCGATTATAGGCCAATTTTGTATCATCCGGCGAGTAAGAGCAGAAGCCTCCCCGTGGCAGGGGTACTTCGACGGGCATGCCGCCTTCCTGTGGAATAGTATAAAGTTTCCCGATGAAACTATTAAAGGAGGTCATACGGGATCGAAAGATGATATTCTTTCCGTCTTTGGTCCAGCCCATTACGATGTTATTGGGCCCCATGCGGTCGGATACATCATCCCTTCCCAAGGTGGCTGTATAGGTCAGTCGAACCGGGACGCCGCCTTGGGCATCCATCAGAAAGACCTCGGTATTGCCATCATATTGACCGGTAAACGCGACCTTCTTGCCATCCGGGGAGAAGCGGGGAAACATTTCATATCCCTCATGGCTGGTTAAACGCCGTGCAGTGCCTCCCTTGGCCGAGACTGTGTATAAGTCCCCTCCATAACAGAAGATTACACGATTTTCATGAATCGTCGGGAAACGAAGAAGCCTCGCCTCGGTCCGTGCCCATGAACTTCCCGCAGCCAACCATACCAACACCGTAAGAATCAGAATTCGTTTCATGATTACTCCCCTGCCCTATGATCCAATACTTGAATTTCCTTCGTCCCGTTATCTATTCGAATAGAATTAGTATTATAGCAGAAATAAGGCAATATTACAACTCTCAGTGCCATACAAATGTCCTATTATATGCTATACATATACCACTTTCAGGCCTTGCGTTCTTTAGATACAATTTTTAAAAAAACGCCTCCAGGGGATTCTCCTGTTTGATAAAAATCTAAGGCTAAGGCCCAGTTGTGGACGATACCAGATTTGTTGTCAATTCCCGACCGCTGGAATAAGATAAAAAATGGGAGGTTCTGTGCGAAACCGTCAAACAGCAGTACTTGCCGACGACCCATTTGTCGAGTTCAGTTGCCCAAATAATTTTCATTGCTGTGATCATACGGACTTTTCAAAGCTGGCCCGCTTCGGCGAAACCCGCTGTGTGGAATGTTTATCGGACGAAGGTCCAACTTGCCCTCATGCAGTCGATTTTTCCGACGTTCATCTTTGCACCTGTCCGGTCCGGACCCATTTGTTGGACCGCCTTACCGAACGCCAGGGGGATTGTCTCCCCATTGCCTCTTGATCCAAATGATAACAGCGGATTTATGGACATTCATCCAATTGACTTCGCCCGCGTAAACGAGAGAAAAATGCAACTGCCGGAAGCAACTACGATTCAATCGCATACGATTACGATTATCCCTCGCTATTGTGAGACTGATCAGGCCGGTGTAGTACATCATACAGTATATCCGATCTGGTTCGAAATGGGCCGGACCGAGTTGCTTCGCGCTAATGGCGTAGTCTACAGCGAACTCGAAAAAACGGGAGTGTTTTTCGTCGTGTTCCAACTTACCGTCAAGTACCACCGCCCGGCCTATTACGATGAGCCGCTTGAGCTAACAACAATATGCACCAAGATTTCCCCGGCCCGTGTCGAACATTCCTATCAGCTCAAGCGGAAATCAACCGGTCTTCTCCTGGCCGAAGGTGTAACTATCCTGGCCTGTGTCGATAAATCCGGCCGCCTGCAGCGCATTCCCGATTTCATGCAGTTTCCTAATAACGCAACTTGAACCTACACAATAGACGATTATATTATTAAGAACATATAAATATTTTACATCCTATAAAAACTAACTTAAAAATAAAATAAAAGCATTTATTTCATGTTTAAACCGCTTTCCAAAGACATAATATTAATATATCCTTGACATATATTTGGGTTTCGGGTATACTTATACTCTGTGATGCATAAAAGATTGGCTCTTTAAGGCCAATTGAATTGGGGGGAAAACAAATGAAACGTATGATGATACTGGCAGATGAAGGAGCCCGTGGCCCGCCGGAAAAATAAAAGGTAACTGTTTTAAAGCAGAATCGGGATATGCTATATAAGGGGAGAAAATATGAAAAAACGAAGTCAAAACCAGGTTCAGGATCGGTCCAACCCACCAGTTGGAAATGAACACAGCCGAGATCCACCGGAAAACTGAAAGAGAGACTCTTTTCACTTTATCGACCGTATTACAGGACCATGATATAATTCTATCTGGTCTTTTTTTATAGAAACCAGTATAGATTTGCATGGGATGTGTTCGTTTCGTATGCTTTACATGACAACAGGAAAGTCAGCTATGAAAACGATACAGGGGAGAATTTTTTTATGCCGCCGAGGCACCGAAACAATACGTTGACAAACTTCTATCGCCCGTGCTACAATACAAATAATCGGCCTCCGCCGAACCTTCCCCAAGAGAACAGAACCTGCTATAAATCTTTTCCTTTACGCTTCTCCTCTCATCAATCCAGATCACTTGAACAATGTTTTTTTTCAGCCAACGCTTATTCTGTCTACCATACACGCAATCAAAAAAATTCGAACTGGATCGATAGTGTTGCGCTGTCTTTGTATTTAACATGCAAACGTTTCATTCCACTTAGGGTATTTTTCGGGTATGCCAAAGCCAATAATCTATAAGGACACGGATATCCCGCATGTCAATAATCCCATCGGGAGGAACCGCCAGATCATATGATGGATTCCAATCCAGATCGCCGGATTCGCTTAACCACCCCGTGCCGAAGGCAGCGAAATCATTCCAGTCGACCACGGTATTTTGATCCAGATCCGCGGGCGCCGGCGAAGGAAAACCCGGAGAGGGCGTGGAAACACGCCAGGAGGCAGGATCATTCCCGGAAGATAATCCCGGTTGTCGCTGCAGGACATGTCCGGGATTGCCATCCGTAATTGGCCAGGGGAAGTTATCAAAATAAAAAACCTCATCGATGATAATCCATGAGACTGACTCTCCGAGGATATCAGGAGCCTGTGGTTTCTCGATAGCAATCCGTCCTGTCGGATCGGACAGTTGCCCGTTCCATGGACCAACAATATCAATCCCAGATGTCAAAGGTCCTGTAGCATACTCTATCTGAAAGGTTTCCAGAAGATCGAGATCATTAGTTGGCTGAAAATCAACCAAAAGCAAACGACTATATGGTGGAATCACGGTATCCGGTGAAAATGTGAAACTTACGGCTCCATCAAGACGCCAGGAACCGGCTTCATTGTCCAACTCGATTGGCTCGTTAGTCGGATTGTAAAGCTCAATATAGTTGTGACCGATTTCAGGCATGTTCGATTTAAACATCACTTCACTGATGATCAAATGAGCTGGGAGCTGACTGTTCGGCCAATCCCTGGTGGCCGGCATGGCTTGCCAATAGATTCCTCCATCGGGAAATCGCCCCAGCGAGATGTTGTTTTCCTGGCTTTTGAAGCGAATACAATCGACAATCCGATCTTCCTCCGTACCCGGCAGGCAGGACAAAATGACCTCATCTCCGGCCTTGTTCAGCCCAAATCCGCTGGTAATGGGATTATGAAAACCGGACACTTCGTCAAAACTCAGAAATGAATGAGGTTCGACAACGATATTCGGCAACGACCATTTCTTTAGTTCCCCAAGATCATCACTCAAGTACCAGTGGTTGTCCAATTGGATGGAAAGATCGCTTGCATTATACAATTCAATCCAATCATTGGATTCGTAAGGCGAAATATAATAATCTGTATGAGCCATGATTTCATTCAGGACAATACCGGATGGCGGCGTTGGATCGCTTTTGCCGGGTGAACCATAGATCCTTGTGCTGGCTCTCCAGTTTCGGCCATAATATAACGATCCTTCCGGCTGATTCGAGATTGCTTCTTCCGCTGGAACCATCGAATGTCCTCCTCCCAGAGCGGCCAGAGGCCAACAGCGGGAATCGCCATATTCGAAGGAGAGAATGTCGCTGTTGAAACGCCCACGAATATAGAGAGACTCCCCATCGTTATCCAGGGCTCCTGTAAACTGACCTGCCAGAAGAAGATCTGTTCCATAGCGGGACTGAAAGGCATCTATATCTTCCACCGCCACGACAAACTGACCTGGTTCGAGTGTCGTAACTGCACTGTCTGCAAAGGTAAACTGGATTCCTCCTGTAATGGTGACATCTGTAAGATCCAGCGATTCCGAGCCGGTATTCTGCAGCTCGATAAACTCATACTCTTTACCACCGAGAGGATCAGCCATCAATTCAGTTACTCGAAGGGATTTCCGCAAGGGATGCGTGTCAGAAACGCTGGTAACAGCAAGTGTGTCTGATGCAAGAAGATTGCCCTGAAAATCATATGCTTCGAAGAGTAGTACATTCTCACCAAACTCAAGAGGCACAGTTACCTGCCATGAGTCCAGATCGGTCCACTGTACATCCAATGGCTCTGTATTTCCGGAAAGACGGATTTGGTAGACATTAATCCATCCGTTACCCCGTATCGTGACGTAATCGGTAACAACAGTCAGAGGATTGCCTGCGTTAGTCGTAATCACAAAGGGAATCTCTGCCGGCAATTGCCCTAGCACATAGTCCTGTCGTTGCTGTACTCGGCTGAGAATTTCGCTGCTGACATCCTGTCCTGAAGCCGTTGCATAGCGAGATACCCAATCGCTCAGATATTCGGTGTTGAACGAGGTCTTCATAATGTCGTATAGGTGTCCATAAAAAGATCTCTTGTAAGGATCCAGAGCAATGACTTTTTGCAGGTTGCTTCCATATCCGAAAATGGAAGAGGTGGTGGATTGGAAGAACGCGAAATCCAGATCCCAGGGCATGGCCAGGGCCCGCTGATCTTCCGGGCGAATATAAAACATGAGATTATGCGCGAGGCCCTGATTGTAGGTATCGCCTACTCCTCCCAGCGATTCGAAGGCAAAGACACGCATCCATTGATCCACATCGATTACACTATTAATATTTTCTTCCAGTTCCGATCCGCTCTTGCCAAACGTTTTGGCCGTATAGATGATTTGCGTAAAATCATCGGCGGCCCGGTTATTCTTGATCAGATAATTCCAGCGATATCCTTCCTTGTCATCTCCCATATCGCGCAAGTCGACGGCAAGCACACCATTGGGCGGCAGCTTAAGGCTTTCCGGATTTCCATCGACGGTATTGCCGGAGTGATAAATCAACTCGAACTCGTATAGCGATCCCTCGCCGCCGTCGGCGTACTGCGCATCGAGAAAGGCGTCGTCATACCGGGCCATCATCAATTGTGCCGGGCCATCCACATTGCCCCACGGTGAGAGAAGATAGACAATATCATCATACATGCCCGGGATTCCGCCGGCCCGGTTGCCGATGTGTTTGAGCACCAGTTCACGATGGCTGGCGCCGACGCCGCCCGGCCCTCCATTGCGATCAATCGAGACTGTATCATGGACGCCGTGAAAGAGCTGATCGGGCCGGAACCGGATATTAAAGCCGACCCGATTGTTGTTTCGACCGTATCCGCTTCCCTTCAAGTGCAGTCCGACATCATAATATATATCCCGTTCGTTATAGATCACCGTAGCGCCCATTCGATGGTTACTCATGACGTTGGTCGGCTCGTGAAGAAAGACAGCATCGGAAGCAGTCATGAGGATTCGAAAATTGTGAGCCCCCCCGGAACGGGCTAGGCCGTCATTGACTTTGAACAAAGCCCGGCTGTCGGGACCGCCCGATGGCCAACAAGTGACGGCTCCAAGAGAGTCAGTCGCTTGAATATAAAACTGTACGACCGTAGCCGCAGAGAAAGGACCAATCTCAGCTTCATATCGCCCTGCAGCATTAAGATGCATCGAAATCGACTGAAAGGCCTGTTCATCCTGTGACCAGAGCAGGCTCACCGTCTGTATCCCGTCCGGATCATCGGCACAGACGGAAATCGTCACGGGGCTACTGGGGTCCGGCACGGCAGGGGCGTGAATCAGCCCGGACATCGTCGGCCCCATATTGGTTTGATATCGTGAGTTTTGCCTGCCGGGTGTTCCCACCGATGAAGGTACAGTCAGGGCTGTGGTTTTTGCGGCACGATTAAAATACAGGCGGGTATTGAGCAGGTTGGATCCGCCCAGCCATTTGGCGCGGAACGAGATTTGATATTCTTTCCCATTGACGATGGTTCGTCCGGAAGCCAGTGTCGTCTCAATGTGGTTGTGCATATGTTCGCTCGGACCGGTCGCACAAACGTGCAGGACCTGATTGTATGGATTCACCGGATCAGGAACGACCTGTCCAAATGCATGATTCCCCAACAGTCGCCATGCGTTCAAGCCGCCCTCGAAGGAGCTGTTTTGCAGGACCTGGACGGCTGTTCCATCGGGATCTTCCACCACACGGATATCATCGATCAGAAATTCACCGGCATCCAGCAGGCCAAAGATAAACTCATTCCACTGCGAAGGTTCATTGCCTCCCGAAGTGGGCGAAGCGATAGCTCGATAGCTATAGCTCCGCCAGGAGCTTTTCTGCGTCTCATTACTGGAGGCCCATGCGGAGGCAAAAGCATTGTCGGCAGACGAATCGCACAATTCCAATGAACATCCGCCTGCGTCAGCATACTGCGGCCAGTATCCGCGATCATAATAGTGAACCTCATCGGCGATGTTCTTATTGGCATCCTGTAGTAAGATCACGTCTTCCCGGTCGGAAAGACCACCATTAAAGTTGCCCACAATAGCGATATCCGGAACCATGGAACGGAGTATATCTGCATCTGCGGCCACGACAAGATACCGGCCGGATTCAATCATAGTACCGGGGGTAAATTCGTATTCGATCCCGCCGTCCAGCTTCCATCCGGTCAGGTCAACCGAGTGATCACTTCGATTATACAATTCAACCCATTCCTGAGGGGATTCATGGAAAGGAATATAGGGATGGATTTCTCGACGAGCGTACAGTTCGGGAAAAATCAGCATATCCGTGCTTCCGGTGGACCAGTTCAATCCGTGAATCGCCAGGATATTGATGCCCGGTTTGAGGAAGGTCTTGTATTGTGTGATATCGAAACTTTCAAATACAACGGCCTCCGAATCCGCATGGCTGGCTGTGGCATGCGAATCCCAAACCAGAGGGTCGGTATTGCCGTCTCTGCCGGGCGCATTGACATGTTCCACCTCCTGGCCGTTCAAGTACGCTACAAATCCATCATCGTACTTCATCCGCAGGATCAGCGATTCCACCGATTCGGGATTGCTCACCTCGAATGGAACACGAATATAAACCGATGCATTTGTCTGATACATTTCATCCAGGATATCCGTACCGATCAAGCCCTGAAAGTCCGCCGCGGAGGTTTCATATCCGACCCCGGTCGTGTTTCCCTGCCCTTGTGTCCAGGCCGAATCGTCAAACAGATCATTCCCCCCGGTCCAGTCCAAATTCAGAGAGTCATCTTCAGGGACAAGGGTAGCGGCGACGGCATTGGACATAATGAAATACGTCGTCTCATATTCCGCCTCTGATTCAGGTACCGGCCGGTCATGATACATGATCTCGTTAATCACAATCTCATCATGGAACAGAAACCGGTTCGTTGATCCGAAGGTTGCTTCATAAGGATAGGCCCAGGCTCCTGTACCTTCTGGAAATCTTGCTCGACGGGAATTCTTTACAACAGCTGCATCAATCACGGCATACTGTTCCGGAGCGTATAAAAAAAGCTTGTCCTCATCAGTCGGATGAAATCCCAGTACCACTTCATTCAATACCAGATAGTCGCCGGGAGAAAGCATCTGGGATGGCAAGTCATATTGGCCTGTCGTGGTTCCCTGACAGGCCAACGTCATTCCTGTCAGATCGACACTTTCATTGCCGTAATTATACAATTCGATCAGAAACGGGAAGGTAAATGCCGCATCCAGCTCGTTTAATGCGATTTCAGGAGGGACATAATCCGGCAGCGGTGTTTCGACGGCGACAAGGCCGGCCGCAAAGAACATGTCATCGCTGCCCGAAGCCTGATGGACTCCCACAGCCAATAGATTCTCTCCGGAAACCAGTGCCTCACCGGAAAGGGCAATCCGGCCAGTGGGGGTAATTTCAATAATATCGTTCAGGGCGGTAGTATGGTAATCCACAGTTCCACCGGGCATATTAATGGCGTGGACTTTTTGTCCGTTGAGATAAAACACGGCCCCGTCGTCGATCAGAGCATCCAGTTCCAGGCTGGTATGAGCCGTCGGGTCCGGCTGAAACCAGAATGGCTTGCGGAAGTAATATGTATTGGCTCCCGACGAAAGTTCCGTCTGTCCAGGTACGGCAACGGCAGTCCCGTTGATCCGGATACGCAGTCCTGCCGGGTTGGGATCGCTGCCTTCGTTGGTGAAAATAAATTCCAATTGGTTGATGCCCTCGACGAAACCGGTCTCGATGGCATACGGTCCATTCCAACCTGAAAAACCTGCTGCGCTGATTCCTGTACTTGTTCCGTTGATCCGCACATCATCGAGCCAGTTATCCACCGAGATACTTAACGTGAGATTCGCCGTCGTATGATTCATGCCGCTCAAATCGAACGTGGTTACAAATGTGTACTGCCCACCCGGTACATTGTCCGTACCTTGCCCCGTCAAACCCACCCATTGAGACTGGGCGTCATTACTCAGCCAGGCTGAATGATTCTGCATTGCCAGGACCGGTTCACCCGTTGCGCTGTTAGTATAATGTGGATCGTCTTGTCCCGGCGTGAGAGGTTCTCGATCGTCGCCCAATCCCGTACTGTAGAGTGTGGGGATATCAATGCGTTCACCGGAAGTAGCTGTAGTTCCGACATAGAAACCCGCCGGCTGTGCATTCCACGCTGAGTCATCATAACCGGGTTCCCTCCATGCCGTACCCAGGTCCTGCCCCTGGTCATGAAATCGCCATGTATCGAATGTCTGAATCAGATTCGTTTGCTGTATCGTTCCGGTTTTGGAGGGGAAATTGATCTTACCGGGAGTGCCGCCCACTTGTCGGCTCCATGTCCAGTTTTCCGGAGAAGGTCCGGCCTGATCCGGATCGATCTTGGCCAGTGAAACACCCGATCCATCCGGCGCTACAGGCCAGTGTCCGCCGTCGGCGTATTCGATCTCATCCATGATGCGGTTGCTGTTGTTCCGCAGTCGCAAAGATTCGCCGGAATTGGACAGTCGCCCGACGAACGGCCCGTTTACATCCGTCAATCCCGTCACCAAAGCCAGATCCTCCGGAGAGACGGCAACAACAAGATATCCTCCCGCCGAAATCACTGCTCCGGTCGGGAACACATAATCGATCCCGCCCGTTACGGACCAGCCGGATAGATCGACATCCACAACAAGCTGGTTGTGCAGTTCGATCCACTCCATCCGGCTCTCTTCGGAGGCGGGGTGATACATGATTTCATTGAATACCACAACGCTGTCGGATGCCGAAACCATCGCTGCAAAAAGCCAGCTCAGGAAAATCGGCGCTAGTAGATGTCTAATTCGCTTTTGCAACACTCTCACACGTACCATAATAAAACAACCAGCCCCTAAA
This sequence comes from Sedimentisphaerales bacterium, assembly GCA_016926155.1. Classification (GTDB taxonomy): domain Bacteria; phylum Planctomycetota; class Phycisphaerae; order Sedimentisphaerales; family Anaerohalosphaeraceae; genus JAFGGE01. The sequence continues at coordinate 11,405 of JAFGPC010000119.1, read as the reverse complement.
AGGAGAGGCTGCGCAGACACGCCGCACAGCCTCTTCCCTTGTACCTCTATTGTATCAAATTTACGTCGTTATTTCCAGACTATTTCTTCCAGTCCTCCGCTACCTGACCGAAATCTTCATAGTCCACAGTACCGCTCTGATTGATATCCGCCGGCAGCTCATTGGTCAGCCAGCTTCCTGCCACAATCAGGAGGTCGTCCATGTCCACGTCGCCATCTCCATCAACATCGCCCGCTGTGGGAAGCAAGTCTGCCAATGTCGCAATCTGGTCTGGCTGCAGGGTTCCCTGCCAGATCGTGAATTCATCGATCTGACCATCCAGATGCAACTGCTCCGGTGTATACGGTGCGGACCATACCGGATCCGAAATCCATACCTGATCCGTTCCGAAGGCTCCCGCGTTGGGCCCGTATGGTCCGTATGCACCGCCGAAGTCTTCCGTAGATCCGGCAAACATGCCGTCTATGTACAATTCGATCAGACCGAACTTCGATCGTGTCACAGCGAAATGATGCCACAGGCCGTCATCGACACGCGGCCCAGTGATCCTTCGGTTCACGCCGTACGTCTGGGAGATGAACCGGAAATACCCGGGTTGGGTGTCCGCGCCGTCAAATCCCACATACACACACAAGATGGCCGGGGGCCGTAACGCGAAGATTGGGCCTTCCGGATCAGTGGTCTTGAAGTAGCCGGAAATCGAGAAGGCGAAACCTTCCGGAGCACTGAGGGCACTGATATCGCCCAGATCGACGTAGTCATCGAAGCCGTCCAGTTCCAGTCCTGTATTCAGAATGCCGGCAACCCAGGCGGTGTTCGGATCGTCAAAGTTGACCAGCGTTCCATCCAGACCGGCATAGGTTTCCGTCACCTTGTCGCCCCATGCATCATCCATCGTCCATTCCACCAGAACGGAAGCCGGCTCAACGGATCGGGTAAAGAAGGTCCAGACCGGACCGGTGACGATGACCTGCTCATTGCGGACAGCGCTTACGGTCCAATAGTATTGCGTTTCCGGGTCCAGACCGCTTGCTGGATATCTCGCTTCCGTTAATCCCTCTACATCGATCAGGTTCGTCGCCATATCCGGATCGGTTCCCAGGAGCAGATTCCATGTAACCCCCTGGGCGGCGCCGAGCGGATCGGGAATCCAGCTCAATTCGACATCGGTTCCCACATGGTCCCGAGGCGCCGGAGTAGGCGTTAACTCGAACGGAATGGCAATCTCGTTCGAGAAGGCATACTGATGCCAGGAATCAACGGTAGACAGAGCATCGAAGGTAAAGCTGATCGTGTCTGTTGTCGCCGTGAACTTGTACTTGACAAGCTGTCCGTTCCCGTTGCCGGCGCCATTCTGATCGACTCTCCACGGACTGGATGCATTATCGCTGGCAGTGATGTCCACGAATCGCCCTCCTGCTCCGCCAAAACCGACGATATAGAAGGTCGTGACATACTGGGTTCCAATCTCAAGCCCGGTCAGAGTAAGTACCGGGTGAACGTCGTCAGTGTCACCATAGAAGAAGGCTCTTACCAGATTGGCCGAATCCCCGGAGACGTTGACAAGATTCCCTGTTCCGAAGACACCAGTAGTACCGGACAGAGTCCAGCCGTTTCCGGCCCGGTTAGTGTCGCCCTCAAAATACACGCCATTACCGGCATAGAAATCAGCCCCATCGGTACCACCCGTGTTGAACTTACCGGAGTGCGTATAGGTCTTGTTGGTTCCAATACCCGAATCGCCATCCCCGGTCCAGGGTTGTACACTGAAGCGGCCGACCGTCCCGGCAACTGTGACAAAGCTCCACGTCGGGCTGGTATAGACCACCTGGTTGTCGACAACCGTCTCGACCTTCCAGTAATACTGGGTTTCGTAGTCGAGCGGCTCGGTAGGCTCAAACTGGGTCTCGGTCAGGCCGGTGGCCCCATCCAGGCTGTTGGTCAGATCGGGGCTCATCCCCAGATACACGTTGTACGTCACATCGGCGTATCGATCAAACGGAACACCCCAGGACAGTGTCAGGTCCGTGTCGGCTGTGGCGCCATCGACCGGTTTCGGATTGAGCCGATACGGTATCACATCGACCATCTCATCGATCTGGCTTTGTTTGAGAGCGCCTTCCCAGATCGTGACGTTGTCGACGCTGCCGGCCAGGAATCGTCGTGTCTCACCGCCAAGACCTGCGTCGATCCAAAGAAGATCAGCCCCCAGCGACCGCAAATCGAAATCGAACGGGGCAAGACCGTCGTTGAGAGATCCGGCGAATTGCCCGTTGAAATACATCGAAACGGTACCGTCCTCGGCACGACTCAAGACGACATGGTTCCAGCCGCCGTCGGATACATCAGGTCCGGTCATACGGTACAAAACTCCGCCGTATCGCGAGATGTAACGAAGCTTGCCCGGATTGGAATCGGCCCCGTCGAATCCGACCGTTAAACACACAATCTTATCACCGTCGTCCGTCGAGTTGCGGTAGGCGATAATCGGACCTTCGGTGTCGGTTGTTTTGAAGTACGCCGAGATCGAGAAGGCCTGGCCCCCGCCAAACGGCAGTGGGGCAGTATCGCCCATATCGACGTAGCTGTCGATCCCGTCGAGATTCAGACAATTACCAATAATGCCTTCGGACCACGCGGTGCCTCCCTCGTTGGGATCGTCCAGATTGATGGCCGTGGCGTCATAGCCTCCGATTGACTCGGGGACCACAGTGCCGCTTGTTTCGTCCATAGTGTATTCCAGGGCTTTTTCGGCCGGTGCATAGGTCTTGGTGGTAAATTTCCAGGTCTTTTTGCTGTTGTTTGGATCAGTACTGAAGATCAATTGCTCGTTGTCAAATACATCCACTTGCCAGTAATATTCGGTCGATTCCGTCAGGCCTGTCAGAGAATAGCTGCCTTCCGTCAGGCCAAGCACCGGCGTCAGGATATTCGGATCGGTGCCCCAATACAGGTCATAAACCGGGCTGGTCAGCTCCACGCCTTCAGCGGGGATCGCTTCAAAGGAAAGATCCACGCTCAGATCGACAAACTGACCGGGATAGGGCACAGGGTCTACATAGACCGGTAGATACACCTCGTTCGAAAAGGCGTAATGATGCCAGGACAAATTGGTCTGGGTCTGTTTGAATGTGAATGTGATTTCGCCTGATGCCGGGGCGATGTATTGGTACTTGAGCAACAGGCCGTTACCGCCACCGTAGAGATCCTGATCGATCTGAATGGTTGTATCATTGGGATCGCCGGGATCATCGGCGGAAACATCGATAAGACGTCCGCTATCCTCCCAGCCTTTGGCATAGAACGTCGCAACATATTCGGTGCCCGGTGTCAGTTCACTGAGGACCAGTTGAGGGCGGATTATAAAGTTATCATCATCCCCATAATGAAAGCTGACCAGCAGATTGGCCCCGGCGCCGGTGACATTGGACGTGCCGCCGTCATACGTACTGGGCAAATTCCAGAACCGCCAATTAGTTCCCAGATTATCATAGTCTCCTTCGAACCATACCCCATTGCCGGCATAGAAGGGGATACCGTCTGCGGCCCGGAATTTGACGGCGTGGGTGTAGGTCTTGCCGGCGCTGATGCCCGAATCGGCATCGCTGGTCCATGGGGAATACGAAAAGGTTCCGGCCTGTATCGGGATCGACACCCACAGCGATACAACAACCAGAACCAGCAGGATCATCCCTTGTTTCTTCATGGCATTGTCTCCTCAAAATGAATAAACAGAATATGTTTTTCGCGCGCAACACGAGAAGGATAGGACGGGGCAATAGAAGAAGAACCACGTTCTTTCATCACCGATTCTCTCTACTTTTTTCATCACCGATTACGCCAACCGCATCCGATCAGCCATTGTATAATACCAACAAAAACACTGAAATCAATAGGTTCGTGGTTTTCGTGTCCAGATAGCCGCCTGGATCCTGTCAAAGTCGGGATTATCTTGCGCCGCTGCCGCCGAATCTGTAAGCAAACCATTGGCGAAATCCACGGTTCTCTGATCCTGCCATTTCCAATATTCACCGTGTCCGTCGGCAAAGGCAAACGTGGTCCCCTCGCCATGCCGCATGGGAACGCCATCCCACCATTGCTCAATATGCGGATAGATTGTCCAGCTTTCCGTACTCTTGGCATGTCCTTCGTCGATAAAGACCATGCGCGATCCGGGATTTACAAGTTCGGATGTTTTCCTGACGACCATACCCCCAACATCTTCAAAACCGTCATGGCCATTCATGGAATCCACGATGGATGTAGTCCGCCACTGATCCTTCATCCCTGCCGGACATCGATAGACCTTGATAGTCTCAGAGTAGGGGAATAAGGCCCCGATCGTGATACACGCCTGATAGGCCTCATCATCTTCCGGATCACCTTCCCACCAGGCAACCCAGGTTGGTTCATTGTGGTACGTGGTCAGAACCATCTGGAATTCCCTGCCTCCACCGGTTCCGGGAACTTCCACCATCCGAGCGGTTTTGGAACTGACAATACGGCCGTCATTATCATCGGCATACAGGGTCCAGGCAGTGCCGATCCCATGCATATGTGCAAGGCAGATCGTTCTCTTTGCAATTTCCTTGGCAACTTTCAGGGAGGGAATGAGGATTGACAACAGGATTCCAATGATAGCAATAACTACTAATAATTCGATCAGCGTAAAAGCTTTACGCTTTTTCATTTCAAGCATCCTTAACATGTTACCGTTGGTAACAACCGTATAATACATCAAGGTTAACGGTTTTCCTTCGACCTGTAAACGCCATATCTTGCCAAAATATCACCAATTCAGGACATTTCCACCTTGACTTTCCCTTGGTTTTTACGGATAATCAATATGATATGACCGTATTAAAATCAGCAAAGGATCTCTGAAAATGCCTGTTTATCCCATTCCCAAAGTGATTCTGCTGGTCGAAACATCGACATCCTATGGCCGAAGTCTCCTTCGGGGCATTGCCAGGTATGCCAATCTGCATGGACCGTGGATGATCTATCGCGAACCGCCGTTCTATATGGACTTCAGGGGGTGGAAAAAAATAAAACAGCGACTGCTCGAATGGGGGGCGAACGGCCTGATCATTCGTGAACCTCAAAGGCATAAAGAGATGATCAACATGAAAGTGCCCCTGATCGTTTCCCCCAATCAAATCCCGGGACAATCGGCGATCGTTACCGATTACGAAGAAATCGGCAAAATGGCCGCCGAACACTTCCTCGAACGCGGCTTTAAAAACTTCGCCTATTGTGGCTACGATGAAATGATATGGTCCCGTAATCGTTTAAAGGGATTCCAAAAAACACTTGCACAAAAGGGCCTGGAGGTTCATGTCTATAATCGTCCCAAAGCAGCGAACCTTCGTTTGTGGGAAAACGAGCAGTCGAGACTGGCACAGTGGCTCAAAGACCTGCCAAAACCCATAGGCCTGATGGCCTGTAATGACGACCGTGCCCAGAATATCGTAGAAACGGCGAATGTCACCGAATTACGCGTTCCCGAAGAAATTGCCGTTATCGGAGTGGACAACGACGAGCTTACATGCTCCCTGACAAATCCCACTATTTCAAGTGTGGTTCTGAATCCGGAAAAAGCCGGCTACAAAGCCGCTTCCCTGCTGGATCAGATGATGAAAGGTAAAAAAATCGGTCCGCAGACCATTCACGACAAACCGACACACATTATCACGAGGCAATCGACGGATATCATGTCAATCGACGATCCGGAAGTGGAAAAGGCGGTTCAATTTGTTAAGAAGGATTTCAAAAAAAAGATACAGGTCACTGATGTTGCCGATGCCGTCTTTCTTTCCAGGCGAAATCTGGCAAGACGATTCAGCAAGGTGCTCGGGTGTTCGGTTCAGGAGAAAATCACCCAGGTTCGTATTTCTGAGATATCGAGATTGCTCGTCGACTCCGATCTTTCCATCTCGCAGATTTCGGAAGAAATGGGCTTTACAGGTCCTGAACATTTCGCTCGTTATTTTAAAAGGGAAAAAGGCCTTACACCTCTGGCATATCGAAGACAGCACAGACTTTAGGATAATGAATCAGGATTGTCGAAATAAACATTTAACCTAATCCTCCAAACCGAAGCCCATAAATCATTGTCCGATATGAAAAGAAAGTCCTTGTTCGAGAGATTCAGCCTTCCTGTTCAAAAGTCTAAAGGATAACCACGGGTTGTCTTGCACTGATTCAGGAGTCGGTATGGTATATGGATTGCATTATCCCTGTTATGATTCGCATATGTCACGGAGTTTTTTGGATGCAATAGAGGAATCGATTGGATCGGAGAAACAGGCATTTATTACTGATGGCGAGAGAGGCGTTAAAATCGCTCTCATCGACAGCGATGATATTGTGAGCAAGCATCTGAAACTCCGGTTTGGCGGCAATCACAATCGTGCCTTTTTTTCGAGTGACAACGTAAATCCTTCCTTCGGCGGCTACAGGTGATGCATACACGGCAAACCGGCCGCCGGCAGGCAGTTGTTCCTTATAACGCACTTCCCCTGTCCCGGCATCCATGCAAAAGGCCTTTCCGCTGTCATTGATCCAATACAGGAAGCCGTCTACAACCACCAGCGAGGGCGGACTGGCGACTTCTTTGCTCGACCATAGAATATGCGTATCCGTGACGTCGCCTTTGCCGCCCGTTCGGACTGCCAGCGAACCGTAACTACGCGGGCCGCCGCCGTGGATATAGGCCACCCCATCCACAATCACAGGTGTCGGTATCATGGTGTCATTGATGCCCGTACGTGCGAACCATAAGGATCGGCCTGTCTCGGGATCGAGCCCCCAGAGTTGCGAGGGCAACGAGACAACAATCTCAACATGCCCGTCAGCCTGTTCGACCAGAACCGGTGTGGCAAAGGTAAGACCTGTTTCGGACAGATCCTTCTTCCAGATTTCCTTGCCGGTTTTTTTGTCCAGAGCATAGAGCGTCTTACTCTCGTCCCAGGCATTGACAATAACCAGATTTTTGTAAAGAGCCAGACTGGAGGCAGATCCCCAGAGCAGTTTATCCGACCCTGTGCCTAAGGAAGTCCGCCAGAGCTGGGTTCCATCCAGGTCAAATGCGAGCACGCCGGTCTTGCCGAAAAAGACATAGAGATGCTCCCCATCCGTCACAGGAGTCTGGCTGGCATACCCATGTTCGCGAAGCATGGCCTTGTAAGGATCCTCCGGCAGTGCCGCGGGGACGGCCTTATCCCAGAGCACCGTACCATCATCGACACGAAAGCACAGAACGTGACGCTTGAGATTACCTATATCGCCCGGCTTATCCGGATCAAGTCCATAGCCGGAATAACATGTAACGAATATTTTATCGCCCAAGACGACAGGACTCGAAGATCCCGGTCCCGGTAGTAGAGTTTTCCATGCGAGATTTTCTGTTTCGCTCCAAACCACAGGCAGGCCTGTCTCCGAACTGATGCCTCGCGCACCGGGCCCTCGGAATCCGGTCCAGTCAGCAGCGGCAACAGAACTCATAATTCCCGCAATCAGAATAATGGCACAGGTTATCATATTTCGCTGCATATGAATCTCTCCCAAAACATCTGCATTCGTTTCATGGACAAACAGATTTCATCTGTTTTCAACGTTAAGGCAGTTCACGGATACGCAGATTTTTAAATTCCACCGGAGAGCCCTCGGATTCCAGGCAGAGGAATCCCTCACTCGGCCGGCATTCGGTGCCGCCCGATACTTCCTCCCCGTTAACCCACAGCCGTACTTCGCCGTTAATACAACGGATGTAGTAATGATTCCATTGCTTTACGCCCTTACTCCGGTTTTTCGAGGGAAAGCTGCGGCTGCCATCCGGAGAAAGCGGAGGGAAGGGCTTCATCTTCACGCCTACCGCAAACACATCCCCATTGGTTGTAAACCAGTCCGGTTTCTTCTTATTCTGTTTCTCATAATTCTCAGCATAGCCGTGGTCGAGCACCTGACATTCAATGCCCTTGGGGAGCCGTCCATTCCCTTCCTTGAGGCTTGCCAGCGATTCTGCCGTGGCCCAGACAAATACACCTGAATTGCCGGCCGACCGCAGGTGGCGCCACTGGACGACCAGTTCGAAGTTTTTATAAGGTTTCCTGGACTGGATCACGCCGATAGGCTGGCCCGTACAATGAATGATACCATCTTTCCATGTCCAGGTATCGTCATCACAATTCACCTTGGCGAAATCTTCCTCAACCATTGACTTCCAACCTGCTTCTGTGCCGTCAATACAAGCTTTTGGCAGGGATGGCGCTTCCTCTGCCGCCGCGTTCGGGAGAACAGACGTCAGACCTACGGAAATACAGGACGCTCCGGCCAGAAACTCACGACGATTGCGGTTCATATTTCGATCCTTTCCTTCTCCGCTGTAAAGGGGATGAAAATTGTTTACTCTGTTCGGTTTGGGAATCCATCCAATATCGCATATCCTCACACTGCTATTCTGCGATATACTATCTTACAGCAAAAAGCTGATTCCGGCAACCTTTTACCACCCCGTGTGAAAAAGTGCTTTCGAGCGTCCCCGTTTTTGAAACAAGGGATGGGAAAGGTAGGTCACGGGGATGTAAGAGACAATCAATGTCGTTATGACAGGTATTGCGAGGCGTTAATTCACAAGATCCAGAGAATCCCATAGAACATCGTCTGGCAATCCCATGGTTGTTGTTTCGACATTTCCGGTTGAGCTTTTACCTTCCGAACTTGTCCGTTGAAACTCCGGATTGCTTTGGATTCGCTTTGCTCTTATAGACCTCCGTACAGCCAGCTATCGTTGAACTCACCCAGATCTGCAAAGTCCACCTGATCATCACAGGTCAACTCACTATCACCGCAGTCATCGCATTCTATTCTGAGCCATTGAGATGCCAAGCGAGCAAAGTCAGGCAGGTTAATGTAACCATCTGCATTGATATCAGGTCTCAAATACTCATAGGCGCCGAGATCGATTAAAGGTGATGATCCTATCCCGGCATCTACCGTGCATAAATCGTCAATAAAAGGGGGGAAGGGAATATGACCGGATTGAGAGACTATTCAAAAAATGTGCGAAACTTACTTGACGCTACCGAGGCTCAGCCAACAGGCGATAAGGGAAAAATATCTAAGTCCGGACAAAATAAGGGCTTAGAATTGGACAGAAATTGTGCACTGCCCGGAGGGAATAAATATAAGAATAAATAGGAATGGGGGTTTTGTAAAACCTAAGCCCTTATAAAATAAAGACTTAAGGGGACTGGAGGCGGGGGGATTCGAACCCCCGTCCCGTGACATTTCCAGTCGGGCGTCTACATGCATAGTCGCTTGTTTCGTTCTCGCCTTGGCACACGCCAAACGACAGGCTTATGCCGCAGCCAGTTCGCAAAAGTCTCGCCCCTGGGTCGCGAACGCTCCCCTCAGGCCAGCCCGCTAAATGACGTCCTTTACCTTCCCACGGGCGAGGAAAGCAAGAACGGGCCGCTCAAATTAGGCAGCCAGTTTGTACTGGTAGTTGCCAGTTAAAGTTGTACCGGATGATTAACCAGGCCCACCGGTGTCCTGGGCATGCAACTCGACCTTCTACCTGTCCGGTCGAAGCCGTTCGCCCCCTGTATGTGAAAGAACATACGTCAGTATATAGTATATATCGCTCCAAAGCCAGAGTATGTTCATTTTCTTTTATGGAGAATCTCCACGGCAGATTCGTTGGCATGCTGCAGGATAAGATCGCATATGGCAGCGGCGGAGTTCGGTTTTCCCGCCGTTCGGGCGGCCTGTTTCATAGCGGCCAGCCGGTCGGGATGCTGCAGGATCTGATCGACCTTGAAGCCAAGTGTCGCCGCGGAGGCAGGGGCAACGGCAGCGCCGTGTTCGAGCAGATACATAGTATTGTACACTTCCTGACCCGGCACCGGGTCCCACACAACCATGGGCAATCCGCGGGCCAGACACTCGGAGGTACTCAGACCGCCGGGCTTTCCGATGAACAGGTCGGCGACGGCCATCCATTCATCCATTTGGGTTGTGTAACCGAGGATATGAAACCGTTGGTGTCCTTGTAGATCGGAAGCGGCCTTGTCCAGTTCTGCCCTGAGCGTTTCGTTCCGGCCGCAGATGATGACAAACTGACAGGGTGTCCGGATCGTCGAGAGAAACTGCACAATCTCGTCTCCCTTCATGGTTCCCGCAGCGCCCGCCGAAAGCAGAATGATCGGCAGCATATCGTCCAATCCGAATTGCGAGTGTAAAGCGGTTTTGTCCTTGTCCTGGGCAAAAACCGGATCGATCGGGATGCCGGTTACATCGATCCGATCTGAAGAAAAATCGGCCGCCTCCAACTGGGCCTTGCCCTCCTCATGGGCCACAAAATAGCGGCAGATCGGTTCGGTAAGCCAACTGGCGTGAACATAGAAATCAGTCACAACGACCGACAGATGACAAGACAGTTCATCCTTGCGAAGCATGCGCGAGATCATCGCGCCCGGCATGAAATGCGTACAGACACACGCCGAAGGAGCAAAATCCGTAATCCGCTTGAACAGCGGGCGGGCATTGAGCCGTTCGAGCAGTTCCCGAAACTGCCGCTGCTCCCAGGGCACATCGGTCTTGTCAAATGCCAGACCCCACAAGGTCGGGGCCTTGCTGACCAGATTGAGAAACTGCTTGGAATACAGATCACGAAAAGCCTTGTTCGTGTACTCCAGGCAATCGATCCACGCAGTCTGTTGGACACGAGGATCGTTTCCGAATACCTTGTGCAGGGCCTGGGCAGCGCGATTATGACCGCTGCCGGCGCCGACCGACAAAATGAGCACACGTTGACCGCTCATGCCTGTACCTTATCGTGATCCAAAGCGTTACTTGCCCATCAGGTGATTGACGATCAGCAGGTCGAGCTCTTCGTAATCGCGCTGCCGGATCAGTTGATCGACCTTGGCCTTGTCGAGGCTGCGAACCAGGTCCAGCAGTTGCAGAAAGATCGTCCGGCTGTTGGACAGGTGCTTGGTCGCCATGCCGCTCTTTTGCGTCCGCATGGCCTTGACGTCGAGCCCGACAAATTCCCCTTTGGCGCCGAAATCGTAGGCATCCAGAATCCGCACCTGGTTAAACGCCCGCCGCAGGTCCACAGCGCCGAACGATTTATCCTCGTCGAACTTCAGACCGTTCTGATCGTTGAGATGGACCGTGAACAGCTTTTCGTAAGCCAGGGCGAATCCCATCTCATCCGAAGGATCGAGACCGGCCAGAATCGCGTGGGCGCTTTCGATATTGACACCGACCCGGGCCGGATCGCTGGTCCTATAGCTGACGGCGACGGCGTGGCCGGTCGTGGGGATGTAGGCGTGGTCCATCGGCTCGTTGGGCTTGGGCTCGATGGCGATCCGGATGTCGGGATCGTAGGCGAGCAT
>JAFGPC010000118.1 GCA_016926155.1 Sedimentisphaerales bacterium | reverse complement strand
GCTGTGCCCAAGGGCCCGCTGATGCTGCAGGACCATGGCAACCCGGTACGCTACCGCAACATCTGGATCCGCCCGTTGGATTAAGGCCTAATCGAAGCAACATAGAAATCAATATACAACCGGAAATGAAAGGCGTATATTCTGTTCGTTCAATGATAGCCCATCCCGTTTTCCGATTAGAATAACTTGGAGTTTTGAAGCTATGAAAAGACCGACAAAAAAAGGATGTTATCGATTGGTGGCCTTGGGGATTCTTGTTTTTGGAGTTTTATGTAATCCATGGCTGATCGCTTTTCTATTCAGAGATCATGTGGGCAGTTCCATCCGACCGGAGAACAAAATTTTTATCTGGTTGTTTCAAGGCATTTGTATCCTCAGCGGGATATGGATTTATTTCAAAGGAGGTACTCCAGCCGGAAGAAAACGAATTGTGTTTCAGATTATTATGGTATTTCTAATGCTGATTTTCGTCGAAGGATCCCTACGAATTGCGTGTTTCGTTTTGGATATTGACCCGACAACCGAGAAGGCTGAAGGATTTCTCACTCCCGACATCTATAAAAAAACGCCATGGGCACAACAAATGTTTAAAGAATGGAAAAACATCCAATTGGAATATAAGCCTTTTATTTGTTGGGATCGTAGAGAGTTTCACGGTCAATACGTCAATGTGGATTCGAAAGGCGTTCGCAAGACAATCAATCCATCATTTCAAGAGAGCACTCAGGTAAAAACTTTATATATGTTTGGCGGCTCGACAACCTGGGGGGCCGCTGTTCGCGATGAAGGAACGATCCCTTCGCATCTCTCTTCATTCTTTCACAGTGCAGGACAGGACATGCAGGTTTCTAATTATGGTGAACTGGGATACGTATTTTCTCAAGAAGTCATCCAGCTTATTTTACTTTTAAAGGAAGGAAGCAGGCCTGATTATGTTATTTTCTACGATGGAGTGAATGATGTTAAAAGCACCTATGATTCCGGTATCGCCGGTACGATTCAGAATCTTTCTCAGATCCGAGCGAGATTCTCTATATTCGCCATGGCGCCTCCCGAGCAACTTTGGATTGGATGCCGAGACACAATACCTTATTTGCTTCGTAAACACAGCATGATTTATAACGCCATCCGAAAAACGATTTCACATTCTCTGCCACAGGAAAGATACAGTGAAAAACAGTTGGAAGAATTGGCAGTGAAGATTGTCGATCATTATATGCAAACAATGGTCTTAGTGGATCATCTGGCCCATGAGTATGGATTTCAGTATCTTTGCTTCTGGCAACCTTTGGCTTTTTTGGAAGACCATCTTACCGAGGAAGAAATGTTGCACCTGACATATCGAGGAAATGAAACATTGAAAAAGCTGTATCATCTGAGTCTCGAGGAAATGCGCAAACGATGCCCATCGAAGATGCACATTGTTACAGAAATCCTAAGTAATCGACAGGAAACTTATTATCTTGATTACTGTCATCTGAACGAACAGGGGAATCGAGTCGTCGCGCAAGGCATTTTTAATGTACTTCAGAGAGAGTCCTTTGTAAAATAGCTACTCAATCCGAGGGTCGCCGCTCTGGAAAAATGTTAATCGATCCGTTTTAACTCAACGTAATAATTTGACGGATTACTGTGTCCATACGATCAAATATGATTTAAATGAGACGGAAATACTCGTCATTAAACTGTGTCTGAAAAACTTTTCATAAAATCACATCTTGTTGACATTTCGAATATCGAGCAGATAGAGTTGGCGCCCGTTGCCGCCGTGGGGTGAATCGATGCAAACGAATCGGCCATCCGGGCTGAAACGCGGATGGGTATCGACACGCCATTCGCCCCTATATTCGGCAGGTGAGTGAAACCGGCCCAGCTCGATCCTTTTGCCGCTCAATACGTGATACAGATAGACCACCTGCTCGCGCTTCGAGCCGATGGGATAGGTATCGTTCAGGATCCATTCGTTGCCGGGCAGATAGGTGCAGTGCCCGTTTCGGATCATCACCTCCGGGCCGATCGCGGTAACGGTATCAGTACCGTCTTCGTACAGGTAAAACCTGCTGTCTTTTGAAGGATGCCAGGCCCAGGCGAGAATATGGCTCGGGTCGCGCCAGATGAAGTGGCTGGTCTTTCCATACGGATCGACGATGCGGATGTCCGAACCGTCGGGATTTGCCGTGAACATCCGCGTGCCGAAGCCGCCGACGTTGCGATACTTGCTCGGATCGATCGGCTTCCAGCGGTGCAGAAAAATGAACCGGCTGCCGTCGGTGTTGAACAGCAAATGATTGAACCAGTGTTTTGAATTTTCCAGCTCGCCCGGCTGACCGTGCGGATGAGGAATGCGTGAGATTTGCGCCAGAGTAATAATCAGATCGGCTTTGCCGCTGTCCAGATCGATACGCCAGATGCCGGATTTTTCGGGCGTCAGATCATCTTTACAGGGATCGGGCAGGCCTGCGTACCCGTAGCCCGGACGGGTATCCTGGATGCGTCGGAAATCGGCGGTGACAGCGGTTTTACCATCCGGATTGACTGTATAGATCGGCCATGGAATCGTACGTATTTCCCGGGTCAAAACGTCGAGAATATGACAGACAAAACGGTCGCCCTGTCGATCATTCCAGAGGATCTCAGTCATCGATCCGGGCCGCCACTGCAGCATGCACCCCTGCTGCCAGCCCCAGGCACTTGAAGTACCCAGTTCGATCCATCGGTCGCTGTCGAGCAGGTCGATCATGCCGATCCGGATCCTGTCGTCGGCCTTCGGGCTTCGGCCTTCAAAATCCACTTCCATGCCCAGAACAAATCGACCGGAGGGATCAAACTGCAGCTTGTCGTAATAACCGAACCAATGATACTGAGGTCCTTTTGTGAGGGGATGGACTTTTATATCAACGGCAATCGCAACTCCGATGAAACAGGTCATTTGCATGAAAATCACAGATGCGAAAACCGGATTTCTTTTCCAAATCATAACAGCTCCTGGAAATCTTTTATTGAGATATAATATCACATTATAGTGGATCGGAATCATTTTTCCAAGATACAAACGCTTTCCGAATAAAACGATTAACCACCTTTTCAGGATTACCCTTTGACAATGCTTTAAATGCCCTTTATGGTAGTGGTACATGAAATTCACTTATAATTCAACGCGGGGAAAGACTTCATGGGACGGCTTCTGATAGTATCCAATCGACTGCCGGTCACCGTGTCGAAACGATCCGGCAATTTGCACTATGACCGCAGTGTCGGCGGGCTGGCCACGGGGATGGCTTCCCTGGAACACGGCGATCAGCTCTGGATCGGCTGGCCGGGATTGTCATCCGAGAAAACCAACACAAAAGACTGCCAAAAGATTAAAACGCATTTGAAAAAAGAAGGCTGTGTCCCGGTCTCGCTCAGCTCCGGCGATATTCGGGATTACTACTACGGATTCTGCAACAAAACGATCTGGCCACTGTTTCACTATTTTCCTTCGTACTGTATTTACGAGCCCAAGCTCTGGCAGCGGTATAAACGAGTCAATGAACGATTTTGCGAAGCGGTTCTGGATATCGCCGAACCGGAGGACCGGATCTGGGTGCATGACTATCAGCTTATGCTTTTACCTCAGATGCTTCGCAAACATCTGCCGGAGGCCACCATCGGTTATTTCCTGCACATTCCGTTTCCTTCGTTCGAATTGCTTCGCCTTCTGCCCTGGCGAATGGAGATCCTCCAGGGTTTGCTTGGGGCCGACCTGATCGGCTTTCACGAATATGATTATGTGCGGCACTTCTGCAGCAGCGTTCATCGAATTGCAGGTGTCGAACATACGCTGGGTACGCTGACGGTGGAGGATCGTCCTGTGCGCGTTGATGCGTTTCCCATGGGAATCGATTTTGAAAAATATGCACATGCCAGGGAAGATGCGAAGGTCCAGGCGAAGATTGACTCGCTCGTTCGAAAAATGGGACGTCGACGTATTATTGTTTCCATCGACCGGTTGGATTATACAAAAGGGATTCTCCATCGACTGGAGGCCTTCGACTGGTTCCTGACACGGTATCCGAAATACCGCGGAAAAGTATGCCTGGTCATCGTAGCGGTTCCTTCCCGCACCCGTGTCGAAAGTTATGTCGACCTGCGTCGGCAAATAGAACATCTCGTAGGGCGGATCAACGGCGCTTATGGAACCATGGACTGGATGCCGATCTCCTATATGTATCGTTCGTTACCATTCGATGAGTTGGTAGCGCTATACAACGTAGCCGATGTGGCATTGATCACCCCGTTGCGGGATGGGATGAATCTGGTGGCTAAGGAATACGTTGCCACCAAAGTCGATCCGGACAGGCACGGCGTGTTGATCCTGAGCGAAATGGCCGGCGCCGCCTGCGAGTTGTCTGAGGCCTTGGTGATCAATCCGCACCACAAAGAGTCCATCGTCGAAGCAATCCATCAGGCGCTGGAAATGGATCCGGAAGAACAATGTAGCCGTAACCAGCGGATGCAACAACGGTTGAGCCGTTATACCGTCCAGCGATGGGCTCGTGATTTCATGGACAGCCTCGAACAAATCAAAGCCCAACAGCAAAAGCTGGCATCCCGCAAGATTACCCATTCCATTCGAGCCCACCTTGTGGAATCCTACCGTCAGGCCCAACGGCGTTTACTGTTGCTGGATTATGACGGGACCCTGATGAGATTTTTTACTCAGCCCGAACACGCCCGTCCCGATGCTGAACTCCTTACCCTCCTCACAAAACTGTGCAGCGATGAAAAGAATGAAGTCGTCATAATCAGCGGTCGGGATAAAGAAACGCTGACCAACTGGCTTGGCAATCTCGATTTGAATATGGTCGCCGAACACGGAAACTGGATTCGAAGGCGCCGGGAACAATGGCAGTGTGTCGAAGGTATGGTCCATGACTGGAAAATCATCGTCCGGCCGATTATGGAATTGTACGTGGATCGCACCCCGGGATCTTTCATTGAAGAAAAAGATTTTTCACTGGTTTGGCATTGCCGGCGCAGCGAGCCTGATCTGGCGCGATTGCGAACGCATGAACTTCGTGATGCAGTGGTGCACCTGACGGAAAATCTGAATCTCGGTGTCTTCGAGGGCAGTAAAATTCTGGAAGTCAAAAGCATTGCCTCCAATAAAGGCACCGCCGCCGAACGATGGCTCCACCAGGAACATTGGGATCTGATCCTGGCAGCGGGAGATGATTATACCGATGAGGATACGTTTGCGGTACTGCCGGAAGATGCCTTTTCCATCAAAATCGGACAGGGCGGCAGTCGGGCCCGCTATAACGCCGACACCGTGTCCACGATGCGTTCCCTTCTGGGTCTTTTAACCGGCGCCGTATCCGAACAACACGACACCTCAACCACATGCAGTGTATAATTTAAACTCCTCTTATTGCATTTTTAATTCCGACTTATGAACACTTTTTCCCCGAATCCCTCAACAAATACTAAATGCGCCGGCCTCACTCGCCGATGAGATTTGACGGGGAAAGTGAATCTTTTCCTGAACACGGACAGGACAAATAAGTAATAACGCTGTGAGCTTCGTGTACGACCGATAAACGCACGTAGCCAACGACAGGATAGCCAACGTGCTCACAGGAGAGAAAAATGCTTCGATTGGACGAATTCCGCGGAATCGTTGAAGACGATGTTCTTGCCGAGATCTACAAACGGGCCCGTCACTTGTACGGCAAACATGTCATTCACCTTAATGCCACATACCAGGGGGGAGGAGTGGCTGAGATTCTGTATTCTTTAGTGCTTTTGATGAACGATGTCGGCCTTGAAGCCGGATGGCGCATCCTGCATGGCAGTCAGGAATTCTTTGAAGTCACCAAGAGCTTTCACAATGCCCTTCAAGGAGCCGACCTGAATCTGACTGAGTCGAAAAAACGCCTGTACTGCCAGGTCAATCAGACCTTTTCGCATTTTACTCATCTTCATCATGATTGTGTCATCATTCACGACCCCCAGCCGCTGGCATTGATCCAGCCATATCAGAAAGTACAACCCTGGATCTGGCGCTGCCATATCGACCTGACGAATCCGCACAAGGGGCTCTACGATTATCTGAAAGGTTTCATACTCAAGTACGACCAAATCGTTGTCTCCAGCGAAAATTACTTAAAATCGGACCTTCCGGTGGACCAGCGAATCATGTTCCCGGCCATTAATCCGCTCAGTCAGAA
Organism: Sedimentisphaerales bacterium; assembly: GCA_016926155.1. Classification (GTDB taxonomy): domain Bacteria; phylum Planctomycetota; class Phycisphaerae; order Sedimentisphaerales; family Anaerohalosphaeraceae; genus JAFGGE01. Next base: position 4,748 of record JAFGPC010000118.1, on the reverse strand, counting down.
GAATCGGGACATCTCCGATAAGGTGATGAAAAAATGGATCGACAAGGCGGGCATTCCGACCGATAAACCTCTGATCACCCAGGTCTCCCGGCTGGATCCGTGGAAAGATCCGGAAGGGGTGATTGATATCTTCCGCCGCGTGCGGGAAAAGGTCGACTGCCGCCTGCTGTTTCTATATAATGTCGCCAGTGACGATCCGGAGGGCCTGCGCATGTACAACAAGGTCCTTCGCAAAGCTAACAGCATGGTAAAAAAAGGCCAGGTCCTGTTTGTCGTGGGCAACAATGAAACACTGGTTAACGCCGTGCAACGTTTTTCGGACGTCATTATCCAGAAATCGACCCGCGAAGGATTCTGCCTGGCGGTCACCGAAGCCTTGTGGAAAAATGCTGCCGTCGTTGCCTCCAAAGTCGGGGGCATTCCAATTCAGATTGACGACGGTGTGGACGGATTTCTGGTCGAGCCGCTGGATTATGACGGCTTTGCCGAACGGATCATCTACCTGCTCACACATCCCAAGGAACGAAAGCAACTGGGGCTAAGGGCCCATGAAAAGGTGCGTCGAAATTTCCTTATCACACGTCTGTTAAGCGACTATCTGGATATGCTGAATGCCGTTATGAACAACTAGCCGGAGCGAACGGACGTAAAAACCTCTCCTTGACCGAATTCTTGACAGGATGGAAGGGATTTTCTAGTCTGTTAAAATAAGTTGTGGATGGAATGTTTTTCTCTTGCCTCGATTGTATATCATGGATACAGAAACCAATATAAAAAATGAGATCAGCGTCTCTGGTAATTCCTGACCTGAACGCCGGGATAATATATGAACAAGCAAACTCACCCAACCCCACAAAATATGGATTATGGTGTGATCGGCAACTGCCGTAGCGGCGCCTTGATCAGTCGGATCGGCAGTATCGACTTTTGCTGCCTTCCGGATTTCGACTCGGACGCTATGTTTGCCGCTCTGCTGGATCCGGCCCGGGGCGGATGCTTCGCTGTCGAGCCGATCGGAAACTATTCCAGTAAGCAGGAATACCTGCGCCGCACCAATATCCTGGTAACTACTTTTTTTGACGGGCAGAATGTCTTTGAACTGATCGATTTCATGCCCCGCTACAAAACCGAGGCCAACGGCTATCATTGTCCTTCGGATATCGTACGGTATTTGCGTGTTTTGTCGGGGCAACCGTCGATCCGGATATTCTATGATCCCCGCCCAAACTGGGCTCAGAATCCGGTTCGCTCGGAAATGGGGCCGGATTTTCTTAAGCGTTGTACAACGGAAGGCAAGTATGAATCGGTATATCTCTATTCCGATCTTCCGCTGGACAGCATCGACGAGGCCCAGTCCATTTCGCTTACCGACGAACACTTTCTAGTGATGAGCTACAACCAGAAGATCACCGCCCCGGATATCGATTTTATCCGGCTGGAATTCGAACGGACCAAGGTCTACTGGATGGGATGGGTAACCAAGACCAGCGTCTTTTCGGATTACCAGCCCATCGTGGAGCGTAGCGCCCTGGTCTTGAAACTGCTGGCATACCAGAAGACCGGCGCGATCCTGGCGGCAGTCACCACCTCCCTTCCCGAAACGGTCGGGGAGGTACGTAACTGGGACTACCGCTACTGCTGGCTTCGCGATTCGTCCATGACGATTAACATCCTTACCCGGCTGGGACATTACAACGTCGCCAAACGGTTTCTGCAGTTCCTCTTAGACATCGTACCGTTCAAGGATGACAAGATTCAGATCATGTACGGCATCCGCGGACAGCGCGAGCTCAAAGAGAGGGACCTGGACTGGCTCAGCGGCTTTGAAGGCTCCAAACCCGTACGCGTGGGCAATGCCGCCTACAGGCAAAAACAGAACGATATCTACGGCGTTGTCATGGACGCCATCTACCAGTCGCTGTCTCTGTTTCGCCAGTCCCTGGACAATCAGGAGGATCTCTGGACCGTTGTGCGTACGCTGACTCGCCATGTCCGGAACAACTGGAAAAGGCTTGATTCGGGGATCTGGGAATTTCGCACGGAGCGAAAACATTTTACCTTCTCCAAGATCCTCTGCTGGGTAGCGATGGATCGCGCGGTCAAAATCGCCCAGATCTTCGGCAAACAGGTTGATGCGGTCAGTTACGCCCAGCTTCGCGATCGCATCAAAGCGAACATCTACAAATACGGCATTCACCACGATCTGCACGCCCTGACCCAGTTTTACGGCGGCAACAGCCTCGATGCGGCCAACCTGCTGGCAGACCACTACGGCTTTATGGATCCCCAGGATCCGATCTATGTCAATACGGTGCAACATACATATAATCGCCTGTGCGTCAATGGCCTGATGTACCGCTATCGGGATGCCGATGATTTCGGGGTGCCGCATTCGGCCTTTACCGTGTGCACGTTCTGGATGATCCGAAGTCTCTATCGTATCGGGGAAAAGGATCTGGCCCGTAAACTTTTTGATGATTTGCTTGAAAGCGGTAACCATCTCGGTCTCTTCAGTGAAGATATGGACTTCAAGACACGGCGGCTGCTGGGTAACTTCCCCCAGGGATATTCTCATCTGGCCCTGATCGATACGGCGATGACACTGTCCGATCAGACCAAATGGCATGCTCTTGCCGAGTCCTACCGGCCGGATTAATCAGAAACCGAATCCATATAAGAAAAACAACAATCATACCTGTGGACATCATTAACTCGAATCCTTACAATAGCTCCAAAATCAGGGGTGTAGTTACAGCGTAAAAACATGACATTTTTCATGTGGTATTTACAGTGTCTGTAAGGAGTAAATAAGATGGATGAGCAATCGGCTGTTTCCGGAAGCCAATACGATATCTCCATGATTCGTCCCGCCATGAAAGAAACGGATTGCTGTTTGAGAGGTCGGGGAATGTCGGCCTCCAGACTGGCTGCGATCCGAAAAGGGCTGCGGACGCTGCACACACTGGAACTGATGGCGTCCACTATTTATCGATTCCAGATTACAAAAAAATCCACCGATTTAAACCGTCAGCTTATTGCCGCCATGTGCAACGAGATGGTCCATTATCAGGACTTTACCGTGAAGTTATACGAGTACGGTTTCAGGCCCTGTTGCTTCCGATGGGCTTACTGGCTTGTGGGCTTCTCATTCGGCATGACATCCCGTCTGCGGGGAGAAAAGGCGATTCTAAAGATGGGCATCTGGGTCGAGAGCAAGGCCGTGGCCCATTACGCAGAACTCCTGGAGCAGATCGAGTGGGATGAAGACACCCGCCGGGTTATCGAGAAGGATCAGGCCGATGAAGATGGCCATATCAGCCGTTGGCGAAAACAACTTGCATCCGCCTGAACGACCTTTGCCGCAGAAAATATCGACTTGTAAAATAATGACTGTGTTTCTCTTACTTGTACTTCCAAGTACAGATCATTAAAAGACTTTGCGAATGCCCCTATCCAGTTCTTCATTTCTCCACAATGATCGATGATTCGGCCGACTTGTAATACGTCTGTGCTTCCTGTTCGGTAATCACCAGATCACCGTTGGTGTCCATCTTGCGGACATGCTCATTGCAGTGGGCATTGAACGAGAGCCTTTCATAGCGGGCCCCCATCGAAAACGGTCCGAGAACCACTCCCTTGACCTTTTCTGTCTCTGGCTGCGTCCCATGTATGACGGTCTCAAACAGTTCCCGGGCCCGATCGTTCTCATAGGACACTTTGAGCATCTGCTCGTCCGAGCGAATCTCCGTCGTCCTCTGATCGATCTGGCATCCTCCGCACCAAATAAGAACACAGACCAACACTGACACAACAACATTCTTTTTTCTGCCCATCTTTCAACTCCTTTTATAACTCCCCAATACGGATGAAAAAACACACCAATAGACTATACCTATACAGTTTATATTAAACAAATTCCAACGATTCAAATTATATTTTTTTTAAGGATCAAAAGGAGTTCTTCCATAGCTGCGCTGACGATGGTTTTCTATTGAAGCCCAATCATCTTTTGTTAATGTCATTTTAAAAGTCTGTAATTGTTTTTTATGCCACTTCTGCAATTCTTCACCATCATCAAGACTGTAAACATTATGCCATTCTTTTGAACTCTTTTCCCATTGCACAAAATACATATATGATGCATACGGTTCATAGGGCACTCCTACCCAAAGCCCCTTACAGTCGGGACACTCATAAAGAGATATCCAGTTCCCCTTTATTAGAACCTTGAAATTGGGGGATGTATTGCATGGTGGCCAAATTTTTCTTTTCTCTCTCTCACACGTATTACAAGACATATCATCTGCCCAAGTTCATTCGAGATAAACACCGGTTTATATGTTTCTTCGGTTATTCGTTCTCTATATCTTTCAAAGTAGAGTCGTGGGTAAAATACCGTTAATGATAGGAAGTGTCAATTTGTTAACAGAAAACCGACCATGAAATCTCCGGTATCCCTTTCTTGCCTCTTGTTCGATCTGTCTGATACGTTTATAATGCCGTCTTCGTAAAACGTTTTTCCGGCATGATGACAAAAGGAGTATGATGCGATTGTCTTGTTTTTTCAGTCTTGTTTTGTCACTCTGTGTAACAGCAGTTGTCTCGGGCCAAGCGAGAGACTTATACAGCGATACCTGGGCGGCAACGGATGCTCTCGGGCGTGAACTGCCCGGCTTTGAGGAATGCGGACCGCCGCGGGAAGGTCGAACCGTCGGGCTGTTTTACTTTCTCTGGCTGGGTCAGCATGG
>JAFGPC010000117.1 GCA_016926155.1 Sedimentisphaerales bacterium | reverse complement strand
TGTTTTACTTTCTCTGGCTGGGTCAGCATGGACAGCGGGGACCGTTCGATATTACCCGACTGCTGGCTGACAATCCTACCAATCCCCAATGGGGCCCCGTCGGCGCGTTTCACCACTGGGGAGGATCCGAGCTGGGCTACTATGTCTCCGACAGCGAATATGTCATCCGAAAGCATGTGTACATGCTCAACGATGCCGGGATCGATACCCTGATCTTCGATGTGACCAATGCGGTTACCTACCAGAATGTATACATTAAGTTGTGCCGAGTGTTTCGTCAACTGCGAAATGAGGGACACCGCACACCACAGATCTGCTTTCTGACTCATTCCAGCTCGCAGCGGATCATCGAAACATTGTATCGCGATTTCTATGCCAAGCAGCTCTATCCGGAACTGTGGTTTTATTGGAAAGGCAAGCCGCTGATCCTGGGTGCGGCTGAAGGATTACCTACGGAGATTCGCGAATTCTTTACGATACGTGACTGCTGGGCGTGGACGCACGGCAAGGACACCTGGCAATGGCTGGACAATTCTATGAATCGATTCGGCTGGCATGAATCTCCTGACAAGGCTGAGGAACTTGCTGTCAGTGTAGCCCAGCATCCGACTACCAATATCGGTCGCAGTCACCAGGCCGGCAAACAGCCGCCCATCAACGAGGTCGGCCTGACCGGCAAGGAACACCTGGGGCTGTACTTTTCCGAACAGTGGGAAAGGGCTTTGAAGATCGATCCGGAATTCGTGTTCATCACAGGCTGGAACGAATGGGTAGCCCAGCGTTTTTTACAACAGAAGGGCCAGGGACCCGGCCGCCTACTGGGAAGGCCTTTACAGGAAGGAGACACCTTTTTCGTCGATGCCTATAACCAGGAATACAGCCGCGACATCGAGCCGATGAAGGATGGGCATACGGATAACTATTACTTCCAGATGATCTCTTATATTCGACGATATAAAGGCGTTCGCAAGCCACCGATAGCCAGGCAGAATTATCCGATCATTATCGACGGCCAATTCGACGACTGGAAACAGGTCCGGCCGGAGTTTCGGGATACGATCGGCGATACGGAACATCGGGATGAGAAGGGATGGGGAGACGCCGGGCGCTATGTGAATTCCAGCGGACGAAACGACTTCGTCACGCTTAAAGTCGCAAGCAATCAGGACAATGTCTGTTTCTATGCCCAAACCAGTGAGCCGATTACAGCCCCTGCCGGACACTGGATGCTGTTGTGGATCGATACAGATCGCAACAGCAAGACCGGCTGGCATGGGTATGATCTGCTGGTAAACAAAGAAGTCGAAGATTCCTCACGTACTTCCGTACACGAATATGGCCCTGACGGGCAGTGGAAGAAGAGGATCTCCGTACGATATCAAGTCGCAGGTAATGAGATGGAGCTGGCCTTGCCGCGAAGCCTCTTCAAAGACTCAGAAAAAGGGCTTACATTCGATTTTCACTGGGCCGACAATATTGCCAGTCTGGACGATCCGATCGAGTTCGCCTTACACGGGGATAGTGCCCCGAATCGTCGTTTCAACTATCGTTTCATCAGGAAATAATAATGAAAGAAGGATACGTCATCGAATTTTATAAGGATAGTATCGCTATGAAAACCACGTTCGCCTGTTTTTGGTTGATAATGATATGTCTCTGCGGTTGTGAACAAAATCAGAAAATTCTTCCTTCTGCGAATATGCAGAACATTATTTCCTCCGATATGAAGGAGAGAACCGAGAACGACCCGCGCACCCGCACCTATGTCTGCCCGACCCGGGTCGTCTGGCACAGCGAAGGCGAGACGATTCAAAATCCCGAGGTGCTCCTGGAACAGCGAAGCGGGCAGATCACGCTGGATGCTTCCAATCCCTGCATCCTTAATAATGAAAACGGCGACAGCGGAATCCTGCTGGACTTCGGAAAGGAACTGCACGGAGGAGTGCAGATTATGGTCTGGCACACCAAAGACAACCAACCCGTGCGGCTGCGTATACGATTCGGTGAGTCGGTCAGCGAGGCCATGAGCGAGTTGGGCGGCGACAAAAATGCAACCAACGATCATGCCATTCGCGATCAGAGCCTTCTTGTGCCCTGGCTGGGAACAGCCGAGGTGGGCAACACCGGCTTTCGGTTTGTGCGGATCGATCTGGACGATGAAAACAGCTTTGTACAGCTCAAGGCCGTCCGGGCGGTCTTCCTCTATCGCGATCTGGACTATCTCGGTTCCTTCCAATGCAGCGATCCGCGGCTCAATCAAATCTGGCAAACCGGAGCCTATACGGTCCATCTGAACATGCAGGACTATCTCTGGGATGGGATCAAGCGGGATCGGCTTGTCTGGATCGGGGATATGCACCCGGAGACGATGAGTATCCTGACGGTGTTCGGGGCTCATGGGATCATCCCGAAAAGCCTGGACCTGATCCGCAATGAAACGCCATTACCCAAGTGGATGAACGGCATCAGCTCCTATTCCATGTGGTGGATCCTGATCCATCATTCCTGGTATCTTTACACAGGGGATGTGTCTTATCTGCAGCAGCAAAGGGAATATCTGACAGGCCTGCTGGAACAATTATGCAAACAGGTCGGGCCGGACAATAAAGAAGCCTTGCCTCCGCATCGGTTTCTGGACTGGCCTTCCAGTGAAAATGCGCCTGCGATTCATGCCGGACTGCATTCTCTGCTTATTATGACCCTGCAGGCCGGGGGGCAGTTGTGCGAGGTCCTGGGTGAGGATGATACTCAGAGCCAATGTCTCAACGCCACCACTCGACTCAAGGAGCACATCCCCGATCCGGCCGGCAGTAAACAGGCCGCCGCGTTGATGGCGCTGGCCGGACTGGTCGATTCCGAATCTCTCAATCGAAACGTTATGGCCGTCGACCGCGCGCGGCGAATGAGCACCTTTTACGGCTACTATGTCCTGCAGGCCCGCGCGATGGCCGGGGATTACCAGGGAGCCATAGACTGTATTCGCCAGTACTGGGGGGCTATGCTGGACCTGGGGGCAACAACGTTCTGGGAAGATTTCGATCTGGACTGGACCGAAAATGCGGCACGAATTGACGAGCTGGTCCCGCCGGGCAAAAAAGACATTCATGGAGATTTCGGCAACTACTGCTATAAGGGATTTCGACACAGCCTATGCCACGGATGGGCTTCCGGACCGACGGCCTGGCTGAGCGAGCATGTATTGGGAATCCGGATTCTTGAGCCCGGCTGCAGTGTGATACGGATCGATCCTCATCTCGGTGATCTGGCCTGGGCCGAAGGGACATACCCCACTGCCAAAGGGATTCTCCGGGTACGGCATGTCAAACAGGATGACGGTACGGTTGCAAGCAAGATCGAGGCCCCGTCCGGAGTTAAGATCGTTCGACCTTGATCGTAAAAGGGAAGGTTTCTTATCCCATCTGGATCTGCTGAGTCAACTCTTCCAGTTGGCGGCGTGTGGAAGAATCTTTCTGCTGTAACTTTTCGATTTTGCTGCAAGCATGCAGGACGGTGGAGTGATCCCGTCCGCCCAGATGACCGCCGATTTCTTCCAGGCTGTGTTTGGTCAGGCTCCGCGCCAGGTACATGCAGATCTGGCGCGGCAGCGCGATGCTTTGGCTGCGTTTCTTGCTTTGCAGATCGGCCTGTCGCACGTCGAAATATTTGGTAACGGCATTGATGATATCGGTGATTGTAATAGGTCTTTCCGCACTGACCATCTGCTCGCCCAGTGCCCGCCTGGCCAGCTCCAGCGTGATCGGCTCGTTCGATGTCTTTGCCGTGGCATAAATAATCGTCAAGGCCCCTTCCAGTTCCCGGATATTGGTCTGAACCTTGTTGGCAATCAGGGCAGCGATGTCTTCGGAGATGTCCAAGCCCCGAAGGTGCGCTTTCTTCTGGACGATGGCAATCCGTGTTTCATAACTGGGTGCGTCCAGCCGGGCTACCAGTCCCCACTTGAACCGGCTGATCAGCCGCTCTTCCATCCTGGACAGATCGCCTGGCGCCGAATCGGCTGTGAGAATAATCTGACGGTGATTATTGTACAACGCATTAAAGGTATGAAAAAACTCCTCCTGGCTTTGTTCCCGCTCCCGCAGGAATTGCACATCGTCGATGATCAGGATATCCACCGAGCGAAGCCGGCTCTGAAACTCGGGCAAAGTCCCATTTTCAATCGCATTGATAAAACTGTTGACAAAAGTCTCACAGCTTAAAAAGCGAATCGAAATATGGGATTCATTTTTTCGAGCTTCATGGCAAACGGCGTGGAGAAGATGCGTCTTACCCAGGCCGACATTGCCGTATAAAAACAGAGGATTGTAAGTGGTTCCGGGAGAATGGCTCACTGCCACACAACTTGCATGGGCCAGTCGGTTGCAGGGTCCGACCACAAAACTGTCAAAGGAATAATCCGGATGCAGTTTGAAACCGCCCTGGGCAGGGGCTATAGCATAGACATTCGATGAACCTGTAATCCCGAAGTGCACACTGACCAGGTACCCGGTAAGACTCTGGGCCACCTGTGTAAATGTCCGGGAACACTGGTCTTGCAGAAACTGGGCCGTTGCCTCATCCGGACAACCGATCTCCAGCCGCCCGCCATTGAACTCCACCAGCCGCAAATCGTCAAACCAGGTTCGGCTGTTAACCGGATCGATCGCCTTAACCCGCTCGATCATCTGAGCAAAAAGCTCGGCTGTGTCCTGTGTTTTCAATGGTTTTGTCCTCTCTCGGATCGCATCTGTCGGCCCGCCGGCGTGTGGCAACGGCCAACCACAAATCCATATCCCTAATGAAGTCCTGTCGGTGGTGGATTTGTTTCGAACAACGGTAAAGCCGGAGGATAACAACCCCGAGCAAGGTTGTCAAAGAAAATCGGTTAAGGGTCTGCCTGCCACAGTCGGGAAAAAGCGAGTTTTTACGATCGAGGATACATTACTATAAATTTCTTGATATAATCAGGTTATACTGGCGACTATAATGACGGGGAATTGTCGTTTTTTTGGAGAAACAGTCTATGAGTCGCTTTTTTAGGTACCTGTGGCGTAAAAAGAAAATCATTGGCGTAGTTCTGCTTTTAATTGTTGTCGGCGGATTTTTCCGCTGGGAAGTCCGCGAGGTGGATGACGCAAAGACGGGCGCGCCGATTGTGCGCTCGCGCGGGATTGTGTTCCCCTGGCAGGAGTGCGGTATGTCGACCGGAGGAAACAGACTTGTCAATTTCCATGTCCGCCACTGGCTGTGTTACGGTCTGGTAAAAGTCGAGGCAACCGGCCAAACAGACTGGGGAACCAACGATAATTCCTGACTTGGTTTAGGATCGGGCGGAACAATACAAACTTTATCTTCCCCTTTTCGTTTACATTACAGCCTTCTTCTACACAAGAACTCTTGCAGGAAATCCTGCCCTGAGCCTTGCAATCACGGAAGGTATTCGTAATACTGAATGGCTGCTAAAAATCTGTAATGGAGTGTATATGGGAATATTCAGTAAGACCGTTCAGTATCTTAAAGATCATCTGGGAAAAACGCGGAAAAAGATCGCCTCCAGTCTGTCATCGATCCTGACACTGGGCCGGGCGATCGACGACGATCTTCTGGAAGAGCTGGAAGCGACCCTGATCGGCGACGACATCGGCGTCGAGACGACCGACCTGCTGATTCAGGACCTGCGCCAGGCATATAAGTCGCGTGAAATCGCCAAAACCGATGATATCATTCCGTTCCTGAAGGCCAGGATGAAGAATTACTGGCCGGATTATAACCGCACGTTAAAGCTTGCCGAATCCGGACCGACGGTGATCCTTGTTGCCGGCATCAACGGATCGGGTAAGACCACTAGTATTGCCAAGCTGGCTTATACGCTCAGTCGAAACGGAAAAAAAGTGATTGTCGCAGCCTGCGATACGTTTCGGGCGGCCGCAGTCGAACAACTCAGCATCTGGGCCGAGCGGACAGGCGTGCAGATCGTCAAGCATCAGATGGGATCTGATCCTGGAGCGGTCGCTTTTGATGCGTGCGAGGCGGCCGTGTCGCGAAATGCTGATTTTGTGATTCTGGATACGGCCGGCCGGCTGCACACCCAGAAACACCTGATGGATGAGCTGACCAAGATTCGCAATGTAGCCGCCAAGAAGATTCCCGGCGCACCACATGAGGTGATCCTGGTCGTGGACGGCACAACCGGACAGAATGCCATCCAACAGGCCAAGGTCTTTACCGAAGCAATCGATGTGACGGGTATTTTCCTGTCCAAGCTGGACGGGACTGCTCGAGGCGGGATCGTCATCGCCATCAAGGACATGCTGGATATCCCCGTCAAATTTGTCGGCCTGGGCGAGAAGCCGGAAGATATTGCCGAGTTTGATCCTGACGAATTTGTCGAAGCTTTGTTTGCCTAGACGTTCGTGTTCTATATCAATCCGTTTGTATCAGGAGTGATGGGTCATGAAATATCGTCCGTTTCTTTTATCCATTGCCATTCTGATTCTTTTCCAAAGCGGTTCCTTCAGTTGGGCGTCGCCCAAAGCAGCGGAGGCCGTTGAGGATCTTTCCCCCCTGCCGGACAGGCGATCCTGGTCGGTGGAGAAAGACTGGCTGATCGATGCTTCCGCTTACAAGGCGAAGGTCTGTCGAACCGGAGAAAGTAATGAAATCGCATTGAGCAACGGCCTGATCACCCGGACATTTCGTCTCTCGCCCAATGGAGCGACAACAGCTTTTGAAAATCACATGACGGGTGAATCGATCATCCGTGGCGTCAAGCCCGAGACGATGGTTACGATCGACGGTGTAGAGTATGAGATAGGCGGGCTCAAGGGCCAGCCGAACTATGCCTACCTTCTGCCCGAATGGCTGGACCAATTACGTGCCGATCCCAAGGCGTTTCGATTCGTCGGCTTTGAAACAGGGAAGACCGAAAAGCGATTCGAATGGAAGCGGAAGCGGTACAGCGCCGATCTGCCGTGGCCGCCCCCGGGGGTATCCCTGCGAATGGATTACCGATTGCCTTCTGGGGCACCGGCCATGCTTTCCGACAATCCGCTGCCGAGCGATCAGGGGCGTGACTTGCTGCTGCAGGATGACTTTGAGAATCTGTCTGATGCATGGAAAGTGCATTGCTCGAACCATCCCCGTTCGTCCTTTCAGAACGAGGGAAAGGTCGGTGAACTTTACACCCCCGTCAATACCTGTGTGTATGTCGAACGGACACTGCCTGTGGGAGTACGCCTGATCGAATGCAGCGTTACCCCCGGTACAGACAACAGTGCAAGCTGGGGACCGGGGATTACATTGGTCTGGCCCGGGCGGATCGTAAAGTTCTACCTGCGTCCGGGGAAGGAGGAATTCGGCGTCTTCGACGGGGCGGGTGAACATCTCCTTGGAAAGATTGATATTTCGAAAAGTTATCGTCTGCGGATACGGATTACGGAAGCGGCTATCTACTGTGAAGCATCCCTGGGTGATGCGCCGTGGGGCACAGTACATACAATTCCACTGGCTCATTCTGCAGGTGATCCTGCAATGGTGCGACTCGGCAAGACCAGCCGAACGGGAGGCAGTGACGATTTTGGGGAGCCGGGCGAACTGGGCCGCTGCCGGATCGATGGATTCAGGGCTTATGGACAGATGAAACCCGAGGCTCTTACTGAGCTGGCAGGCAAGATGGCCTATATGAAGGATGTCCTGGTTTCGATCCATTATGAACTCTATGACAGCATCCCTCTTATCGCCAAATGGATGACGATTCAGAATGATTCTGATCGATCGATTCGGATCAACGAATTTTCCAACGAAGTGCTTGCGATTGTGGAATATGAATCTTCCGTCGAAAGCCCCAAGGGTTGGGAGTATCCCAATCTCCATGTCGAAACGGATTATGCCTTTCTCGGGATGGATTCGGAGGGAGCCAACAAGGCCGTCTTCTGGCAGCCCGATCCGGAGTATATGACACAGGTTAATTATCTCCGGAAAACACCCTGCCTTTTGGTAACAAAGCCGCCGATCGGGCCGGCGGTCGAAGTCGGGCCGGGAAAACGTTTCGAAACCTTCCGCACATATCTACTGATCCATGACGACAGCGAGCGGGAGCGCAAGGGTCTTGCCGTGCGGCGCATGATGCGAACGATTGTTCCCTGGGTCACGGAAAATCCGATCATGATGCATGTCCGAAGCGCGCAGCCGGATGCGGTGCGTAGAGGAATCGATCAATGTGCGGAAACGGGTTTCGAGATGATTATCTTGACGTTCGGCAGCGGATTCAATATCGAGAATGATAATCCCGAGTATATCGCCCACATCAGGGAACTGGTCGATTACGCGCACAGCAAGGGTATAGAGATCGGCGGATATTCGCTGCTGGCTTCGCGGCGAATCAGCGACGAACATGATGTCGTCAATCCCGAGACCGGAAAGCCGGGCGGTTTTGCCGCCTTTGGAAACAGTCCCTGCATCGGCAGCAAATGGGGGCAGGACTATTTCCGGAAATTATACAACTTCTTCGAAAAAACAGGGTTCGATCTTCTGGAACATGACGGTTCGTATCCGGGCGATGTGTGCGCTTCCACGAAACACCCCGGCCATGAAGGACTGGCCGATTCCCAATGGAAACAGTGGAAAACGATTACCGATTTTTATAAGTGGTGTCGCGGACGCGGCGTGTACCTGAACGTACCGGACTTTTATTATCTCAGCGGAACCAACAAATCGGGGATGGGGTATCGGGAGACCAACTGGTCCCTGCCGCGGGCCCAGCAGATCATCCACGGCCGACAGAATATCTACGACGGCACATGGGAAAAGACGCCCAGCATGGGCTGGATGTTCGTACCCTTGACGCAATATCACGGGGGCGGAGCGGCCGCTACAATCGAACCCCTGAATGAGCATCTGGATGCTTATGGGGCTCACCTGGCCAACAATTTCGGGGCGGGCGTACAGGCCTGTTATCGAGGGCCACGGCTTTACGACACGGACGCGACGAAAGCCGTCGTCAAGAAATGGGTGGATTTTTATAAGAAATATCGACCGATTCTGGACTCGGATATCATCCATCTCCGCCGGGCCGAC
>JAFGPC010000002.1 GCA_016926155.1 Sedimentisphaerales bacterium | reverse complement strand
GGCGCCAGCAAGGACTGTGTGGACTGGTTTATCCGGACGGTCTATCAGCCCCATTATGACCGCTTCAGGGAGGATTTCGGGACATGGATTCCCGGCTTTTTTTATGACGAACCGGAAACGCGCGGCGATTGGGGCACGGAACTGAACGCCACGCTGGCCGAATGGGGTGTAGACTGGAAAAAAGCTTATGTTGCCTACAAGTTCGAGCTGAGCGAAGAGGAACAGGCCGCCGCCAAATATCAGTACCTGGATGCCTTCGTTGAAACATGGGGAAGAACCATGTACGGAGGGATTACAGACTGGTGCCATACACATAATGTGTTGTCCATAGGACATTTCATGGAGCACGGATATTTATATGTCCATCCCGAGTTCTGTGCCGGCGATATGATGCGGTTGCAGAAGTACAGCGATATGGGCGGTATCGATGCCGTTTTTAAACAGTTCATCATGGGCACAAAGAAAGTTCCCCGCGATGAACCGACCTGGCAGACACCCAAGCTGGGCAGTTCAATCTCGCATGTATACGGTAAGACCGACGATATCGCCATGGTCGAAATTTTCGGTGCACGGGGACAGGATTTGACCTATCCCGAAATGAAATGGTGGATTGATCATATGCAGGTTTCGGGGATTAATTTCACGATTCCTCACTCCTTCAACCCGCGATCACCATTTGATACGGACTGCCCCCCTTACTTCTACAACAGTGGCTATGAGCCTCGCTGGCCCTTATATCGTATTATAGCTGATTATTCCAGCCGGTTGACCCTGATGCTGACTGGTGGTCGGCATGTCTGTCCCGTGGCGTTATTATTCGGAGGAAATACACGCCAGGTTGGAAAAGCCGTCATGCCGGAAAACATGACCACTGCATTGCAGGATGCCCTATTCGATTGCGACTGGCTGCCATTTGAGGTGTTTGAAAGAGTGGCTCGATTGGACAAAAGCAAGATCGCCCTATATCAGGAACGATATCAAATCCTCATCGTCCCGCCGGTTGAGGTAATCCCCTATGCCACTCTCGCCAAGGCAAAGCAATTCTTCGACCAGGGAGGGATTGTGCTCGGGTATGGCTTTTTACCCTCAAGATCCGGAACTATCGGAAAAAACAGACGGGATATCGCTGCGCTTCGGAAGGCTATCTGGGGCGATCCGGAAACAGGCCTCAATGTCTGCAAGACTAATACAGCAGGAGGAAGGTCCTATCTACTGCCTCTTGAGCCGACACCCGAAGAGATACAACAGGTCTTAACCGGGAATGCGGAGGTTCATCCTACATTAGAAGTGATTGACGGCAAGACAGATCACTGGTTGCATGCGCTCCACCGCGTTAAAGAAGGACGGGATATTTTTTTCCTTTGTAATCAGAATATTGATGGCCGACCTCGCACATTCAACCTGCGGATTACGGCAGCGGGATTCCCAGAATGTTGGGATCCATTACGAGCGGAGATTACCTCAATTCCTTTTACTCGACAGAAGGACAAGGTCGATCTGTCATTAATTCTACAATCCAATGAAAGTATTCTGTTGGTATTCAATGATATAAAACGAGATCTACCCCATCGTATTGAATCTGATGAAATTCGACCATTGCGAACGTTAATGCTGAGACGTCAATCCTTGCCGGAGCAACCTTTGGCCGTTCCACCGAACGAGAATGAAGTTCGTGACCAACTCAAAGGACTGTCCTGGATCTGGTATCCTGAATCCGATCCGGCTGTCATGGCATCGGCGGGAGCATGCTATTTCCGCAAGCAATTCGACCTGCCAGCGGATCGTAAACTCCTCTTGGCCCGTTTTTTCTGTACTGCTGACAATTCCATGCGATTGTGGATAAACGGTAATCCATTCGAAGATGAGGGCTACACGTTCAACGATTGGAACAATGTCAGTAATATAGATATCGCCAAATCCCTGAAAACCGGTCAAAACACCATCGCTGTTTCTGTTATTAACGCCACAGACCAGCCCAATCCTGCCGGTCTGATAGGTAAAATCGTCCTCGTTTTCGAAGGCAACAACACCCAAGTTATTCCCATTGACAAGACATGGAAAACCGAAAAAAAGGTCCCTGGGATATGGCAGGGGGGAATTTTTGACGATTCCAAGTGGAAGAGCGCTATCGAATTTACTGCCTATGGTGCTGCTCCCTGGGGCACATTGGGCGGTCGTCGATTGACCCTCAGCCCAATCCAGAAGGCTGATCCCTTTGTAGGACAATTTGTAATTCCTGACATGGCCGATCTGAAAAATCAGCGGATTCTGATCGAAATGCAGCAGGTTGAACCGGAAGCAGCCGCCCGAATCACAGTGAACGACCAATATGCCGGTGGAGTCATCGAAAAGCCCCTCCGTCTGGAGATCACCGGACATGTTAAGGCTGGCAAAAATACGGTGCGGATTGAGCCGTTTGCCCCGGAACAGGTCCGTATAGCCCTGTACCCCAAATAATATGGCCTATTCGATTCCCGTTTCTTTTTTAAGGTATCGAACAAGACCTTCGGGAAGGGGCTTGTATGCGCCAAGCGGAAGTCCTTTAATGTGGATTTCTCCGATCTGTGTGCGTTTGAGGCTTTTCACTTTGAATCCGATATTGGCAAGCATGCGTCGGACCTGTCGGTTAAGTCCCTGGCTGATTACGATTTGCAGGGTGGTTTCTTTATTGGTTCGGCGTAGGACTTTAAGAGCAGCCCGACCGGTCTTGCCCTCGGCCAACCAGACGCCTTTTTTCAGTTGTTCAATATCTTGACCCTCTACACGGCCCCGGACGGTCACTTCGTATGTCTTTGGGATCTCATACCGGGGATGGGTGAGGCGGTTCGCCAATTCGCTGTCATTGGTCAAGAGAATTGCACCAGTGCTTTCGGCATCCAATCGACCCACACAGAAGATACGTTGAGGGCAATCGATTAGGTCAACGGCCTTCTTTCGTCCCAAGGGGTCGGCGTTGGTGCAAATCACGTTTTTGGGCTTATTCAACAGAAAATAGACCTTTTCCGGACGATCGATCCGCCTACCTCGAACCAAGATTTCATCTTTGGTTGGATCCACAAAGGCTGGTAACGTATTTACGATCTGCCCATTGACTTCCACTTCACCGGTCAGGATCAGTTCTTCACAATTGCGTCTTGAATCCACCCCGGCCGCAGCAAGTACTTTCTGCAAGCGTTGTCGCGTCGGATCGTTCGGTTCACTGTGAATCCGATGTTTGTTCCGAGACCGGGTCAACTGATGCGAAGAGCGAGAAGCATGAATACGATGCTTTTTAGATCGCGTAAGGTTTCGTTTTATATGTTTCTTTTTCTTCATGTTGATTCATCCTTCGGTTATCGGTGAAAATGACCAATCAGCCGGAACAGAAGCGTCAGGAAAATCGATAGAAGGATACAGGATGTAATTGGTAAAAACAAACGCCAGTTTTTTCCACCAAACTCCAGATCACCGGGCAATCGAAAAAGTCCCATCTTACCCAGCATAACAAATAGAAGTCCAAAACCGACCAGGCCCAGCCCCAGTACGATCATCCATTTACCGATTTGCCCCGGTTCCGGCTCCATTTTTGCCGTATTCCATTCTACCGCATCGTCTTCGACGTTTACAAACCGCCTCTTTCAACATACAATGTGCATGGCAGCAAAGCAAGTGAAACCGGGCAATACATTTTGCCGGATCGATTGATGGTAAAGGAATATGGAGAATGAGAGAAAATTTGAATGGTCAACCGGCTGGGGACAGGAGCGAGAGCAACTTCCGGGAAAAAAGATTGTGATTACAACCGTCATTTTCGATCTGGACGATACGCTGTATGATGAAGTGGACTACTGCAGGAGCGGATTTTCGGCAGTGGCCCGTTTTTTACACAACGCTATGCGTCTTCCGGTATGGATGAGCCAGGAAAAGATCCATGAGACATTCTGGGCTCATTTTCAAAAAGGAAACCGGTCACAAACCTTTAATGCCGCTATGGATGAGCTGGGTCTGGATTATGACGAAGAAGTAATCGCAAGTCTTGTTCGGCTCTACCGCGAGCATCACCCTAAAATCTCTCTGCCCCGGGAAAGTCGGGACCTGCTCGAAAAGTTGGAAAAACGCTATAAATTAGCCCTGTTGACGGACGGCTTTCTACCTGCTCAGCAGTATAAAGTCGAAGCACTTGAGATCAGCGGCTACTTCGCCCATATTCTTTACACCGAAAATCTGGGGCGCAGCTATTGGAAACCGCATACCAAAGGTTTTGAAATGTTATTAAAAAAAATCCATGAATGCCCTGAAAACTGCGTTTATATCGGAGATAACGCGCAGAAGGATTTCATCGCCCCCAACAAGCTGGGAATGTCCACGATTCAACTCGTTCGCCCCAATCGAATCCATCAGGAGGCTCCGGGCAATCCGCTTGCCGCCCCCGGAACAATTATTGCCTCTCTGAATCAATTGCCCGCTGCCTTAAAAAGGCTCTAGATGCCTGATTTTGCAGAAAAATGGCGACTGAAACAAGCCTGATCTAGTTTTTTGTTGACCAAGAGGCTTTTTTCGGGCATACTAGTATGTCTGATGTCTGCGCTTACGGTATAATCTATGACCGGGTTGGGTATATATGTACCTTTGAGATAAGGAGTTCGAGATGCCTCCAGGCAAAGCCCAGCAAAGCAACGCGATGCTTTATACCATGATTACCTTTGTAGCCTTGTTTATCATCGCTGCTACATGTGCTGTCATTTTCTATGTCAAGGCCGAGGATTTCAAGACGGCCCAGAAGGCCATGGAAGACCGTCTGCGAACAATCGCCGACTCGGGCCAACAGGCCAATCTAAGCAAGATTATTGGTAAAACGGAAAGCGGCCAGACGGCATTGGGGGCCATGGCGGATCACGTCAATTTCCTGGTTAGCGTGATTACCGGTGAGGCAAAGGACGCTCTAGAGCAAACCAATGCAGCAGAAAAGGTCAATAACGCCAATATGCAAATTAACAAAGTGCTTAAGAGCATGGGCCAGGATGTGACGGTTGTCGGCGGAGAGATGGGATCAGTGGCACTTTTAAAGCAGATTGAGAATCTACTCAGTCAGGTAGATAAAGCGCGGGGGCTTGCGCGAATGGCCGAAGATGAACTGAGAAACACGGAAGATCTTCTGGCACAGAAAGAACAGGACTGGCGACAGGCCGAACAGCAACTCATTCAAGCTAAAACCCAGGCCGAACAGCAGGCCATCGAAGTACAAGCCAAGTGTGACGAGTTAAAGGCCCAAATGGACCGATCCACAGAAGAACAGGTACAGAATGTTATGGATCGACTGGAGCAAGCCCAGACGCAAATCAGCGAGAAAACGGCACAGCTTCAAGCCATGCAGGCCCAACTGGATGACACGGAAAAGCAACTTCAGGAAGCGCTGGGTAAACTGAATGAATGGCTCAAGTACAACAAGGAAGTTGCTGCTCTTAAACCAGATGCCAAGATTGTCCGAATCGATGATCAGATGGGCGTAGTGTACCTGAATATCGGCTCGGATGACCACGTATATGCCGGTCTGACATTCGGAGTATATGATCGGAATGCCCCCCTCCCTGATGATGGGAAGGGCAAGGCCGAGATCGAAGTCTTTGACGTGAGTAACAAGGTTTCCATTGCCAGGATTAACCGCTCCACTAAAAACAATCCGATTGTTCCGGAAGATGTGGTAGCCAACCTCGTTTGGGACAGCCAGACCAGTAATAAATTCATGGTGATTGGAGATTTTGACTTCAATCGGGATGGAACGATTGAAAAAGACGGTATTCTCCGGGTCAAGGAATTAATCGATCGCTGGGGTGGGCAGATCGTCAATGAAGTTACTATTAATACCAACTTTTTAATTGTGGGGGATGTTCCTGTTCGGATGTACGAACCAACTCCGGAAGAAATGGACGCCAATCCTTCCCTGGCACGCCAGTATCAGGAATCAATCGATCGTTCGAAAAGCTATCAGGAGATCATGGACCGTGCTGAACGGCTCAGTGTACCTGTGTTGAATCAAAGTCGATTTTTGCATCTGATCGGATATGAATCTCTAGCGACCAAGAGCACGCCCTTCTAACAACGCGATACGAGAAAGACAACGCCATGTCCTACACAAACAGGGCATGGCGTTTTTATTTTATAAGAAGAGGCGTAATTCCAATCGAGGCAACGTAGATTTGTCCTGTATATTGTAGACAATCAGGGTTTGAGACAAACCCTTTCTTGGCCGCAACAAAGGTAACCGTGGATTCGGCTTGAACCGTCATACCCAGCGACTGGCCTGTATCGCAATCCAGGCCGGAGGGTATATCTACAGCCACAATTGGCGCAGACTGGGCATTCAATCCATCGATTAGCTGATCATAACCATTCCTCGGAGGACCGGATAATCCTGTCCCGAAAAGGGCATCAACAATCAAATCGGATGAGATTTCTTTTATGACTTTGTTGATTTGAGCAGAATCCGTCACATCCAGTTGTTGAATATGAAGATCCATCCGCCGAACAATGTCCAGGTTAATCCGTGCATCCCCCTTGATTCGGTTACTATCACCGCAAATAAAGATATGTACTTCCATCCCAACACCGGCCAGATGCCGTGCGATGACATAGCCATCCCCTCCGTTGTTGCCGATTCCGCAGAAAATGGCGACACGGTTTTTTTTCGTCGTACCCAACCGTTCCACGATCCATTTCGCGACTGACCTGCCGGCATTTTCCATCAGAACCACTCCTGGAATTCCCATCTCATGAATCGCCCAGGAGTCAAAATCGCGAACTTGTTGCCGATTCATAATCAATTGACTATCCGGTTTTCTAGAATCATACTTTTTCATACACAAGATTATATATTGTAAAGATAAAGCGTCAATTGACACTTGAACACAAACCCGGTAGACTCTCTTGGAAAATTGGCAATATAAAACACAACAGAGTATGACTATGCATATACTTCTTACCAACGACGATGGGATATTCGCTCCAGGTCTGGCGGCGATATATAACGAACTAATCAAGCTGGGCCAGGTCACAGTTGCCGCTCCGACCGATATGCAATCGGCTGCCAGTCACCGAATCTCGCTGGAACCGGTGGGGTGTGAACTGGTTGATATTCTGGGGGCTTTTACGGGTTTTAGTATCGACGGTACCCCTGCCGACTGCGTGAAACTGGCGCTGAACGAATTGATCGAGGAGGAACAGGAACCAGTTGATCTGGTTGTATCCGGAATTAATTATGGGGCTAATCTGGGCGTGCATGTATATTATTCGGGTACTGTTGCTGCCGCCATGGAAGGAGCATTTCACGGCATTCCTTCGATCGCTTTGAGTGCTGCTTATGAGGATTCGATTCAGATGGAGGAAGCGGCTTTCTTCTGCCGCCAAACCATCGAAAAGCTTCTCCCTCTGGCCAGTGGAAATGTGATTAATATAAATATTCCACGTTTGTCGGAAGGAGAACCCAAAGGTGTGAAAGTCGTTCCGCATGCCGCAACCGGTTATCGAGAGGGATATTCGGCAAAAACCAGCGAAGATGGTCAAACCATCTATACTTTTACGGATGGTTTCCCCCAGAAAGCAGACCATACGGATGGAACCGATACACGCTGGCTGGCAGATGGGTATATTACCGTAACCGCCCTTCGTTTGGACATGAATGATTCGTTGCGAAATGATCAGTTGCGAAGATTGCTTGAGAGATGATTCCGATCGATTGTTTCCAAGTTGATTCGGTATGCCTGGGAGATATACTATGACCGCCGGTAAAAAAAAACAGGGCTCGCAAATTTTTATTGTCACGGTAACCGGTAAAGACCGTGTGGGCATCATTGCCAGCATTGCGAATATCATGGCCAATGCCAATATCAATATCATCGATGTCAGCCAACGAATTATGGCCGATTACTTTGTGATGATGATGGGATGCGATATTGCCGGAACCGATATCTCCCTGGAAGAAATCCAGCGCCGCCTGGATACGGCAGCTAAAGAGATGAAGCTCAACATCACCTTCCAGAACGAAACTATTTTCAAAATGATGCACCGGGTTTAGCGAGGCAGATATGGCAATTACCGTGGAAGAAGTCTTCGAAACGGTCAACATGACCCTGCAGCACAATTTTGATGTGCGTACGGTTACCCTCGGGATCAATCTGAAAGACTGCATGGATCGACGAACCGACGGCTTGTGTCGACGGATCGAAAAACGGATTATCGAAAAAGGGTTGGCTCTGAACCAGCATGCCGATCTGATCGAACACAAATATGGTATCCCGATCACTAACCGTCGGATCAGCGTAACACCAGTTTCGTTACTGCTGGAACCTTTACCGAAAACCATTTCTACCGCTGTACGAGTAGCTAAAACACTGGACCGGGCTGCGAGCAAAGCTGATATTGATTTTCTTGGCGGCTTTGGGGCCATGGTCCAAAAAGGGACTACCGCTGCCGAACGTAACCTGATCGAAGCAATTCCTTCTTCCATTTCAGCCACTAAGCGTGTATGTGGCTTTTTAAATCTTGCCAGTTCAGCGGCAGGGATGAACATGACAGCAATTGAGCGATTCGGACATATCTTGAAAAAACTGGCCGAACGAACGGAAAAGGGTATTGGTTGTGCAAAAATCGCCGTATTCTCCAATGTACCCGAGGACAATCCATTCATGGCCGGGGCCCATCACGGCACGGGAGAACCTGATTTTTCATTGAACATTGGTATTTCCGGCCCGGGAGTTGTTCGATCCGTTATTCAGAACAATCCCTTCTGTGACCTGACAGAGTTGTCGGAAGTCATTAAACGGACGGTTTTTAAGATAACCCGAGCCGGGGAATTGATTGGCCGAGAGATAGCGGATCTGATGGGAATTGATTTTGGGATCGTGGACATTTCCCTGGCAGCCACCCCTGCGGCAGGTGATTCTGTTGCCCGAATCGTGGAAGCCATGGGCGTAAGCCGGATGGGCCGACCAGGCTCCACAGCAGCCCTTGCTATGCTGATTGACGCCGTCAAGAAAGGCGGCACGATGGCATCGGGTAATGTGGGCGGACTTTCAGGCACTTTTATTCCAGTCAGTGAGGATACTGGTATGATTCAGGCAGTCCAGAGTAAAGCATTAAGTCTGGATAAGCTGGAGGCATTGACCAGTGTCTGTTCAGTGGGTATGGATATGTTTGCCATACCGGGGGACACACCTGCCGATGTAATCAGCGCGATTATCGCCGATGAGTTGGCCATCGGCGTGATCAATCACAAAACCACCAGTGTCCGAGTGATTCCCGTTCCTGGCGCCCGATCGGGTGATATAGTTCCTTTAGGCGGTCTCTTGGGCTCAGCACCGGTCATGCGCGTTCCCCAAAAAGCCGCGAAATCATTTATCCAGCGAAAAGGCAGGATTCCGGCACCGATGCATGCTTTGCGAAACTGACGATTTTATGGATTCATACCGATTTGAATCAATTTTTGTTTGTATTACCGCACAAAACAGGACTAAAAATCGTAAGAAGTATCGGAAAGGCAAGCTACAATGATAAACATTCTGGAAGAACCTTGGCTTTTGCTTTTCGTTTCATTGGTTATTCTTGGAGGTATTGTTCTATTTCGACAAAGCGGCTGCGGACAAGAATTCAGCGGAAAACTTTTTTTCATTCCCGTAGGCATCGCCCTATTGGCTTTCGGATTGGATCGGTTTGTTCGGACTGACCGAGAAGCGATTGAATACACATTGAATCGCTCGATTCGATTTGTGCGGACCCGGAATTTCGATGACTTTGATAATATTTTTTCACCAAACTATTCCGATGCATTTCATCGAAACCGTGTCCAGTTACGTCATTTCTGTGAGTCTTCCCTTGCCATGGCGGACATTGAGCGACTCAGCAAAAGGCGATTTACCCTAACTTTAAAGACAGATAACGCAGAAGCAGAGTTGAGCGTACTGGTACGCTTACGCAGTTTAACCCAAAGCTATGCCGGATCGAAAAGCTTGTTTTTTGTGGAGGCAAGATTGCACTTTGAAGCGATGCCGGACGGGCGATGGCTGATTTGCTCCTGCGAACTGGTCTCGTTGAACAATCAGCCGTTTAGCTGGGGTGGTGTACCTTAGGAATTTCTGGCGGCAGCTTTTCTGTTCTCGACCACGGTTTCAATCTTCTCCAGCAGTTCGCTCAGGTCAAAGGGTTTGACGATGTAATCATCGATCCCTGCGGCATTGGCACGGGCGATATCCTGTGCCTGACTGCGAGCCGTGAGCATAATGACCGAAACATCCTGTCCGTCAGGTCGTTTGCGAAGGGTTTCCAGCATTTCCAGGCCATCCATGAGAGGCATAATCACATCCAGCAAAATCACGTCGGGATGCTCTTCTCCGAAACGTTCCAGCCCTTCTTTGCCATTCCCGGCGGTAAAGACTTTATAGTCATTCATCTCCAACCGGTCTTGAAGAGTCTGGACGATATTCGGCTCATCGTCGATGACAAGGATTTTCGTTTTATTCGCTTTTTTCCTAAGTCCGAAAAAATCAAACATTACCATCTCCCTATCGCTTCATGCGTCCTGGTGTCTCCTTTTACAGTAAGGGCTTCATGCGAATCCGGGCGATCCGGACCAATTCCAATAGATCGCCGGTATCCGCTGGATAGACACCCAGACCAACCATCGGCAGAATCGAAGCCTCTTTCCACTTCTTCTTAAAATGATTGCCTACAATTTTCCGAATCATTTTATTAAGCTTGCTTACTCGATGGGAAAGACGCCCACAAAGCACAAAAATCGCCTCAGAATCATTCATTTGTACGGCTAAATCTCCCTCATCCACAAGAATAGAATTTCTCTCGGCAAGAATTCTCTTCATCAACCCACCGAATAGTCCGATAACCATATCGGCGGAATTGTGAGAGTTGCAGTTCAAAACCATCAATGCGATTTCATCGCCTCTGGATCCGGTCTGACTGTTCAGGACTTCGAGGTGTTTTTTCAGTATGACGTCAGAATCGCATTTTGGAAGGGAGAAACAAAACCGACTCCCCTTTTCCCTGTCTCCATCTACCCAAATGGATCCTCCATGGGCCGTGATAATTCCCTGACATATCGCCAGGCCCAATCCGGATCCTTGGGAACCCGGTCCGGAACGCCGATTGATCTGATAAAATTTACTAAAGATCTGCTCACGCAAATGGGATTCAATCCCTATTCCAGTATCTTCGACTTCAACAAAAATACTGTTATCATTATCGTATAGATGAATCTGAATAATACCGTCCGGATCTGTAAATTTGATGGCATTATCCAGAAGATTATTTACTACCTGAACAATTCTTCGTGAGTCCGCGTATACAGGCTGCATCCAGGTCGGAATCTTCTTATTAATTTGAATCCTTTTTTGTTTCGCCACAGGGGAATAGTCTTCGACAATCTGTTCCATCAACTCTGTAAGATTCGTTACACAACGGTTAATCGGCATGGATCCGGCTTCCAGTTTGGCCATATCCAGAAGGTCATTGACCAGATCCGTCAATCGATGACAATCGCTTTTCATGGTTCCAAGGTAGTCCCGCATCTTGTTCGAAATACATCCGGCCACCCCGGCTTGAATATTCGAAACCATATTTTGAATGCTTGTTAAAGGCGTGCGAAGTTCATGAGAAACAGAGGTAATAAAATCACTTTTGGCTGTTTCAACTGTGTACTGCTCTGTTACATCACGAACCATTACAACATTACCCAGAAAATGCCCCCATTCGTCATGCATGGGAGTCCATCGCACATTCAGCATTCGGTCGTTTCCCGCCTTTATTCTACTTTCGCCGCCCTTGCCTGCTGCCTTTTCCTGTGCTTTTTTAATTTGGTCTCGAATTTCCAACTGATCCAAAACTTCGTAAATGGCTTCCAGGGGATTGTTTTGCCCTTTGGTCAAGAGATGACGGGCAGCAGGATTGGCACTTTCAATCCGGCCGCTTCGATCCAAGATGATTAATCCTTCACTGAGATTATTGACGGCGATTTCCAGTTTGCTCTTTTCGGTCTGCGCCAGGGCTCGTACGGATTCCTGCACCAAATCCAGTTGATCAGCCAACCCCCCTTCCACCTGGTTCTGGAGACTGTGAAGCATCGCCTGTGCCGAATCCAATTCACGAAGAAGCCCCGTAAGTAGATCCTCCTTGGAAAGCACTATCACCCGGTCATTTTCAACTCGAATGCTGTCACACCCCATTTCCTGCATCCGGAACAAGGCCTCTTTAACCGGCGTGTCGGGACTGAGAACTAATGAGGAAGCGGTTGCTTTATCCAATCCACTAATTTGGATGAGGTCTGCTATTCGTACCACTTTGCCGATCCCCGAAAATCCTTCTTGCGTTAATGTGACAACTGATCAGAGACACACTGCGTATAATGTATCGTCAAAATGGGGGATTTAGTTTACCGGGCAAGGGCCAACGCAGAAGAATACACCGGTTATGAAGAGAGGTCCGATAGAAAATGATCATATTGGATTGATCGTTGATTGCCGCTTTGCATATCTTTCAGGACCAACTGATTGTCGCGGATCAGCTCTTGCCCCAGAATGATGCTTTGTCTTGCATTGGTTGATGAGGCAAGTTTAAGCTGCTTTCCCAAACTGCTGATCTTGTAGACACAATCTACAACATACCCTCGTTGCCTAAGTGTTGCCGTCAGCACGATAGCCCTGGACATCAACTCATCGTCAAGACAGCAGATATAGTAATCCAGCATCCGTGTAGCAAGACTATCGGTAAGGAGCCCTTTTTCGCGTAGGAGTATCTCCAGCACACAGTCGCCCATGCCCATGCCGGTCGCTGCGATGGAAGGTCCGCCAAAGTCCTTCAGTAGATTGTCAAACCGCCCTCCTCCGCAGATGGCGCGTAGTTTTCCTGATGTGGCGTGCACTTCAAAGACCATCCCGGTATAATAGGCCAGACCGCGGACAATCCCCATATCAAAGTGACAATAGTCGCTGATCCCCATCAAATCCAGAAGCGAAAATACATTCTTTAACTCATCTAGAGCCGCCGTCGCCGCCTCATTCATATGGACGATCCGGGGAATGTCTTCAATGGTAGTAACCTCCATCAAATCCCGAATCCGCTCAGCCTGGTCTTTAACGGGTATTTCCTTGGCAAGCATCTCTTCAAATGCCTCACAAGGTAGCTTGGCCTTCTTATCCAACAAGGCATATAGCGACTCAAGCTTGTTTTCGTCAATTCCGATACTGCGCAATAATGCGGCCAATAATCGACGGCTGGAGATTTTCGCCTGGATGTCAGCAGTTGTGAGGCCGGTACTTCGTAAAAAATCGATCGATGTGAAGATGACTTCCGCATCGGCCCGTGGATCGTCTACATCGATGATATCTACATTCCATTGGAAAAATTCACGTAGACGACCTTTTTGGGGGCGCTCGGCCCGACATAACCGTGGTATGGAAAACCACTTGATTGGACGGGGAAGTGCGTTGATCTGCTGGTTGACCATACGAGCCAACGTCGGGGTAATCTCTGGTCGGATTGCCAGTTCCCGTCCCCCCCGATCTGTGAGGTGAAAAAGTTGTTCGACAATCTCCTGACCGCTTTTGATCTGATACATTTTCAGATGCTCGAAAATCGGCCCATCGTACTCTTCAAAACCATTGCGGATCGAAGCAGCCTTCCATCCTTCCATGATAAAATTACGTACCGCCATCTCCTGCGGATAAAAATCACGTGTTCCTTTGACCGGCGGTATTTTCATCTCTTAGATCTACTCCTACATTAACTTGTTCATGCCAAGGATGGGAAGAATTTGTGTTATACGATTTTTTTGCGTTTCTTCTTCTTTTTCTTCTTCTGCTCAAGCTTTTCGAAGATCCGTTCTCCGAACTTGATCTTCATATATTCTTCCATCTGCAGGGCGCTGGTAAAATGCATTTCGTAATTGTATTCCGCTCCCGTAAAGTCGCACTCATCAATCTTATATCCCCGACAGATTTTAGGCCGCAGGGGATAGATCTGACATTTGTAATCCTTTTCTGACAAATGGAGGCATTTGTTTTTCACATTGAGATACCAATCCCCGTCCTCGACGAAGATTGTTACATTTTCATGACACAAATACCATCGAATATCGTCATAATCATCCCAATCTTCCGGTGTTTCAATCGGCAAGGCAAAATACCGACAACACAGTCCTGTGCACTTGTCACATTGACTCTTTACAATCCGTTTCTTCTTCGACTTCGATGCCACCAACACAACTCCTTGCTATACAATACTCACATACTCTTTATTTGATCCGGAATAAACAAGGCATTATAAAATCCTTTATGTTAAACGTCAAGAAAAGGGATTTCAAACAAAACCTATTGCTCGACGAATCAAGCCATATAGCAACATCCGCTTATGCGCCTCGTTGTACAGCTTGTCGGAGAATTCGATGGATGAAATCCTCATAAGACAATCCCGCCCTCTCGGCGGATTCTGCGACTTCTTCGCCATATGCCAGATCGGGATTGGGATTGGCTTCCAGAATGGCCATTCTTCCTTCGGGAGTGACACGCAGATCAATGCGGCCGTAGTCACGCAGATGCAATATGCGATAGACTTTTTTACACACCCGGCCGATCTGTTCGGCCATCTCAGGTGAAACCTCGGCAAAACCAAACTCGATCCCCCATTTTTCCCGGTACTCTTGGTTCCATTTGACCTGTGACGTCGCCATACTGGGACCGCCGATATCGTCGGCATGGAAAAATTCACGAAACGGAAAGACGGTTAATCTTTTATTTCCCAGAAGGGTCACATAAAATTCCCGACCCTGAACATACTCTTCGGCAATCGCATGTTGCTCCCAGCGATCATGAACATACTCGACACGTTCCCGCAATCCCTGCTCATCCCAAACCAGCGAAGCGTTGGAAATTCCATCTGAACCATCCTCGAGTGCCGGTTTGACTACCAAGGGAAATCGAATCGATTTTGAGATCCTTACTTTCTTCCCGCGTGGGAGAGCCAGAAAACCCGGTACACGAATCCGATGAATCGCTAATAGTTCTTTACAGAGGCATTTATCACGACAGAGTAACAACCCCATCGCCCCTGCTCCGGTAAAAGGCAATTGCAGCATCTCCAGGACCGATACAATATTCTTGTCAAACGTTCGAAATCCCCGAAACTGCTCGGTGAGATTAAAAACTACATCCGGGGACTGTTGTTGTAATTTCCCGATCATGCCCTGAAGATCGTCGTATACTCCAATGATGGAAACCCGATGCCCCAGAATTCGCAGAGCTTCGACCACATGGTATTCCGTCATTGGCTCTTCCGGCATCCCCGTAAATTCCGGATCTTCCGACGAGATGGTCCCCTCATCCACCAGAACAGTGACATGTAGTTGTTTTATCATAAACGTCCTCTTATGGCAACTCGATTCGTCCCACCGGCAATTGCCGTCATCAGACTAACTACGGCCACTATCGTATCGATATCTGCCCTAGCATAGAGGTCAAGAGCATTACTGCGTATAATAAAACGGTGCACTAATTGATACAGGTCATATTTTCGATGACCTGTCCATCGTGCCACATTATCCACGATCTGTTTTCGATGTTCACGAAGCAGCTTCGATGCCTTAATGGACTTTCGCCCTTTTGGGTACATCAGAAAGACTTCCTTAAGGCTATCATCATAGAATCCCGGGAAATCACTACCAAGATTTTTTCGTTTTCGTTCATAGTATGCGGCCAGAGTGGAACGCATCCGTTGCGCCGACCATGGTGGATCATTCCCTGCATCTACCAAAGGGGGCTGCCAACCGATTCGGGAAACGAGCGAATCGATATAGTTCAGCTTTTTGATTGCCGGCCAGCCCTTGTATTTCTGTTTCCATGAGTTGCCGGGATTAAGCCATACGGCAAACGTTTCGGCAAAATCTTCATCTGGATGGGACTGAGCATAATGATTATCCAGATGTACTACATATCGGCGAGAATACGGTTGATAAGAGTAGGAGTCGGAGTATCGCTCTGAAAACGAGCCAAACAATTCGCGCCAGCGTGTTCTGCTAAAGAGACGATATGCATAATTAAATGCATGGCCACATTCATGACGTAACAGCTTCATACAACTCTTCTCATCCCCTCCTTCGACCTCGTACATCATATCGAATTCGATTTGCTTAAGACGCCGATGAGCCAGACAAAAAGGGATCCCGATAATCGGTTCCTTGTCCGGGCAAAGCCATTCATCAGCCAGATAGCAGGAAGGACGAAAAAAAAGCCCGTGATCTTCCAATTCGGCATACACCCTCTTGATTAACGGCTCCAAAGGTGATTCGTCAATCTGTAGTCCCAGATCCTTAATTCGAAGCTGTAATAACTCCTCGTCCGATAAAGATTCCCAGTCGATCGGGTGTTTTCCGGTACTCAAAAGGTCCGTCTCCGTAAGTTCCGGGCTTTTACCGTATGATCAGTAACCCAGCATCAATCATGACTTATTATTTACCCCATTTATATACCGGCAATCGTAAAGGATTGGTTTTCTCTGTGCAAGAAATAATCCTGCATGAAAAAGTATTCCTTTTAAAAAAGATTCTTTACGAAAACAGCGCAAACTACAGGATGCAACTGAAAATATGACGTTTTATGTCGTTTTTTCAATCTTTCCCTGCAACTAATGGTTATATATTGGTCGGATTGGGATGAATCCAGGGTTTTCGATACGGTCGGGTAAGCATCCTATTGGCCTGCTCATCGTCTATCACCTTTCCCGCTTTCGGATCCCAGGCCAGTGTCCGGCCAAGTTGCATGGACAAGTTGGCCAAAATGCAGCTTGCACTGGAAATATAGCCCTGCTCAATATCGGCCACGGGCCTGCTCCGATTATCTACAGCGGCCAGGAAGTTCTTCCAATGTCTTCTCATGGCCGGAGCTACATGGCGTTCCAGATCTTTTTCCGTCCTGTCTTCGGGATACTGTTCGTATTCGTAGGTAACATCCTTATGGACCGATTCTCCCTGTCCCTGTGGAATAAAATCATAACTCATGACACTGAGCTTGAGAGTGCCTTTGTCGCCGTAAATCGTCGCCCCCCACGGATATTTCGGATCCGGCGGATGACCCCATGTGCGATGCTGCCAGACAACTGTCAGGTTTTTTTCAGGATGGTCGAACGTGGCCGTCTGCGTGTCGGAAATGTTTGCTTTACTTTCCTTGTCAATAAAAATCCCACCGGTTGAGCTGATGGTTTTGGGCCAGCCAAGCTCCAATATCCACCGGATCATATCATACATATGAATGCACATGTCTCCTACAATGCCGTTTCCATATTCCATAAAGGCGCGCCAGCTTCGTGGATGGACCATACGATTGTAGGGCCGCATCGGCGCCGGACCGGTCCACATCTCATAATTGAAATAATCCGGTGGCGTTATATCCGGAGGATTACCACGAGCCCGCATATGGTAATAGGAATATACCTCAACCAAGCCTATTTTCCCGAGCTTTCCTTCGCGAAGAATCTGGTCACGTGCTTCAATCAAATGGGGTGTACTACGGCGCTGTGTATTGACCTGTACAACCCGACCATATTTACGGGCGGCTGCCAGCATCGCCTGCCCTTCAACAACATCGACACTGATCGGCTTTTCAACGTACACATCCGCCCCCGCCTTGACGGCAGCTATCATTGCGAGCGCATGCCAGTGATCGGGGGTAGAAACCTGAACGATATCCAGCTTCTCTTTCTTCAGCATCTCGCGATAGTCACCGTACGTGTTAGGAATTTTACCGGATTTCTGGCGAGAGGAGACGATCTGGGCGGCCTCTGAGAGCATTCGGCTATCCACATCACATAAAGCAACCACTTCCACTGGCTCCACCTGGATCAAACGTAATAACGCGCCCTTACCGTACCAGCCGCAACCGATCAATCCCACACGACGGGCCTTTTGCTGTCCGAAAACCATGGGGTGCTGATTCAGGGCAGAAAATGTCAGTCCGGCCGCCCCGACTTGTAGAAATGTTCGACGGTTCATATTCATCCTCCGATTAAAAGCTGGAAATCATTCAGCAACAACGTTTGAAATTATATATACTTACCTGATAATCTGCAAGCATTTGATTTACTCCTGCTTGCCCTTTCCATGACGGAAGAGTATTATATGGTAAATAATCTAAGATTATAAGCAGGAGGTAAATGGCCATGAAAACTTCGTATTCCCGTCGTTCATTTCTGAAAAAGACTTCCGCTGCTCTTGCTATTACCGGCGGCACTACAGGAGCAGTCTGTACCATGTATGCCCAGGCAACAGGTTCGGCAAACGTACTGGCACTATTCGGAGGTACACCTGTCCGAACGAAAAGTTTCTCGACAAATTGGCCGATTTTTGATCAACATGAAGAAAAGGCTCTTCTTCAAGCATTGCGAAGTCGGAACTGGTGCTGCCTTCGAGGGAATGTGGTCTATGATTTTGAAAAGAATTTTGCCCGAGATATGGGGGTGCAGCAATGTGTTCTCTCCAACGGTGGAACGACGGCTTTGGGCGCCTCGCTTCAATGTCTGGGCGTGGGAGCGGGTGATGAGGTGATCACCTCACCCCATACATTCATCGCGACGATCAACGTCATAACCAATCTGCATGCTCTTCCGGTCTTTGTGGATATCGATCCGGATACCGGCTCCATCGACGCCGGTTTGATCGAGGCGGCAATTACAGAGAACACCAAGGCGATTGTTCCGGTGCACCTTGGGGGATTTCCCGCCGATATCCAGAGAATCATGTCGATAGCCAAAAAGCACGATATCCCTGTCGTGGAAGATGCCTGCCAGTCGGTATATGCGGAAGTGGACAGCCAAAAGGTCGGCACATTCGGTGCGACCGGCTGCATTAGTTTCCAGGAATGGAAAACACTGGTTTCCGGAGAAGGCGGAGCAATACTCGGCAATGACCAGGAATTGATGCGCCACTGTGCAGGATTTGTTAATAACGGGAGAGATCCGGAAAGGAAGAAATCCGGTTATCCTTTCCCCGGCTCGAATCACCGTATGACCGAATTCCAGGCAGCCGTCCTGACGGAGCAATACAAACGCTTTAAGGAACAGGATCAGATCCGACAGAAGAACGGGCGATATGTGGAAGAACAACTCACACAGATACCCGGTTTGCGATCACGTAAACGGTACTCACCCAATACACGGATTACATATTTCTATTTTGAATTAGACTATGACCATACCCGATTTGCCGGTGTTTCTGCCTCTGATTTTGCCAAGGCAGTTCGTGCAGAGGGGATACCGATCTCCGGCGGCACAAGACAGTATCACGGCGGTTGTCATCGGGAAGGTATGCTGGAGGAACACCTTCGGTCTCGGGGCTTTGAACGGGTATTTTCCAAGGCTCGGTTGGATCACTATCGCGCCTCATTACGGCTTCCGATTATGGATGGCCTGACGGAGAACAAACGGGAGATGATTTCAGCGGATACCAAGATTGCTTTCCTTGGTTCAAAACGGGACATGGATGACATCATCGAAGCATTCCACAAGGTTGTTCGAAATATCGGTAAACTGGCCAAAGCATAGAATTCAGTCTGTATGTAGTTCATTGAGCATCTTACCAGCTTGCTGGATGACGATCTCGGCGGCCTCGGGTGCAAAATGGCTGGTCTGTACTTCATATCCCCCTTCGGGATACAGGTCTGCGGGGGGCAAATAGCCGGCAGCCCCATTGCAATGGGTAATCACAAATGTATACGGGAAGGGAGAGGCTTTCTTAATGGCCATTCCAACTTCGGTCAGCATCTCACAGCCAAAACCGATAAAGGCTATTTGGCCGATATGAGCCGCTGTGATTGTTAGTTCAGCTTGTCTGGGCTCTGAAGGCATGAAATCCTTACTTTCCTTAGCCGGCAACTTTAAAGTGGTGATCAACGTTCGGATTTCTCCATGCTCTGAAAATGTATCAATCTTTCGGAATGTATGCACAACCTCTTCGCCCAGCAGGGTAGCCAGAAGGACCGGTTCCGGAATCCAGCCCGGTTCCGTGTTGAATTCCGGCAGAACCCGAAACCAGGGATCAATGTTTCCTGAAGCACCGGCAAAAGCCGGAGCAATAAAAGATTTTCCCAAAATTTTTTCTACAAACTGCTCAGCCAATCCCAGGAGATCTCCACTGATCTGATAATTCCTACCTCCCAGTAAAGTCGCATGGCATGCATAATCAAATATCGCAGCTATAGAAGTTCCATCGGATTGGACAATTCGGGTAACCAGAACCTCTTTATCTGTCGGGCCGTATGGATTTCGGCCCAGGTTTACGACTGTTTGGGAGGATCCGGCACTAGAAGGTACAATCCGCTTTTCTCGCCAATTCATACCAACCGGGGAGTATCCCCGCCCTGCTCCAACCTTTACCGGTGTCATTAAATGCAATGCTGTTTCGACAGCACTGCCAATTTTCTTTGTAAGGATTCCGGTATATTCCACGTTGTTGGGATGCGCTGTCTTTTCATTCATGGTCACGGTTGGAGCTGCATGGGTATGAATCGCACAGAGAAATAGTTCGGAAGGAGCCAATTCGAAGCGGTCTAATAAAACAGATCGGATCTGTTCGGCTGTGCCCCCATAAAAGCCAAGAACATCCGTAGACACTAGAACCAGTTTTTTGCCTTTATTTTCAAAAGCAATCACACGTACGTTCAAAGGATCGTGAATGCCATGCGAGAGCCCTTTTCGAGAACCGTACCCGGACATTTGTACTGGATTTGTAGGTGTGATATCCGTCCTGGCGATACCACATCGCAGGAGGGATTTGGATTCCGAAACAGCACTTTGGTTATTTGCAAATAAGGTTGCTGTCATTAGTAACGCAGCGCAATACAAGATCACGATCAGTTTTTTCTTCATCGGATTGGCCTTATTCCTTCCTGCATAACTATTTTAAATGTAATCCTATTATGGAGTAATCCATTCTACTTCAATCAGGGAAACAGCAAAGCGGGGAAGTTTGAATGATAAATTCAGTCGACCGCCTACGATAGGGATAAAACGAATCGGCTCCAGGGCCTCCAAATGTCCTGCTTCCTTAAGGGCCTGTATCTGTGAAGGAGTTGGATCTTGCGGTGATCCCATTTTCAGCCAAACGTCATAAGCATTGCTGTGCAGTTCATCGACTCTGTAATGAACGATCCGGGCTTTTCTGGCTTTATGATCCGGATACTTGATCTCAAGCTTTATATTGGCTGGAGAGCTTTCAACTAAATTATCGTGATAATTCCACAAAACCACCTGGGCCTTGTATGGTGTTCCGGTTGCGAATCCATCAATATCAGCTCGATTCCGAAGTTGGCCGTCAAGGATCGCGTCCAGGCCGGCCGCACCTGAACTGTATAATGGAATCCGATTTCCCTGTAGCATACCAAGCATTTTAAAACCGTTCAGGACAGGTTTGTGAACTCCATTGGTAGCCAATGATCGAAATCCGTCAAACCATGGTTGGCCATCGAACATCCAAGCCCAGGTTACAATTCCCTGTAAATTAACGTTTTCCTGTTCCGCCAGATCCAGTGTGTGTTTCATCATCGCGACCTCATATGCCGCATAAGCAGAAACATTTCTGTATCCTCGTTCCGGGAAACGGCTGGAAGGACAAGCGGCACAACCATCCGGATCCGCTTCACCGATAATGATTGGAGTTGTCTTAAATTCCATGAAACCGCCCACTATAGAAAAACCGTCACGGTGTTGTCGTAACTGATTACCCAGATTCATCTGTACATGACCATCCGATAAACGAACACCTCCCTTGGCATGAAATCCGATATAATCCAGCCGCGTACCTTTCTCTCCGGTAATCGAATTGATACCTTTGGCGCAGTGTGTCAGAAAGTTTCGCAAATAATCCCCCCCTACTCCCGCCGTATGAGGTCCTCCCAGAATTGCCTTGGGAAGAACCTCGTGTAATGCGTATTCAGTATGGTCAAATAACTTTATGTACTCCTCCAATGTTCCATGAAAGTATCCGATATTGGGCTCGTTCCAGAGTTCCCAAAGCCATGTTTGTTCCACATCAGGATAGCGTTGTTTGCTGTGTTGAGCCCAGACACGGATTAAATCCGCCCATTTGTTATAATCCTTTGGAGCATAAAAGCAGCCGCCATCCAGTCTATAAATATCCGAATTTCGATATGGCTCAGGTCGTGACGAAAGATCTCTGGGCATGAAACCGATTTCGACCAAGGGCAAGGCCCCGGCTCCAACCACTGTATCCATGATGTCATCCATGATCTGCCATGAATAGATGGGCTCTCCCTGCTGGTTTTCTTGATACACATTCGTTGAGCCCCATTTCAAGGCGGCCTTCCCATCACCGTTGTTCAACAAAAAATGAGAGCGCAAATAAACCCGTTCCTGATTCATATCGACAACGGTTTGTGCCAGATCCACCGCTTCCGGTGTCGTTGTGTAATTGCATTCATCATAACCGAAATACTGCCAGACATGTTTTAGTGGCTTGCCTTTGTCTGTTGCATCTACTTGAACTACTATTGAATTATCCTGAGGAAAACCCGATTGGCAGAGAAACAAAAGCAGAAAAGCATAATTCAAGATTTCTCGTAGTTGAAATTCTCTTACAACTTCCCATTTCATTATAATCATAACATCTCATAAATGACGATTATATATATTTAAGCCATCAGAGTGCTTTCTTGCCATTTATTCCTATTCTTCTGTTTACGACTTTATTTGTTGGCTATCGGCTTATTGCATGTTATGAATACGAATCTTAATGTCCTGAAAGTCCTTGAGTAAATCGATCAGTTTTGACGTGTCCGTCTGCCCGAAGTGGTACGGGTAAAGCACCTTCGGCTTAAACGCACTGGCGGCATCGGCAACCATCTCCGGCGTCATGGTATAGGGCAGATTCATCGGAAGGAATGCCACGTCAATATTTTTGAGTTCCTTCATTTCCGGTGTATTTTCAGTGTCCCCGGCAATATACACACGCATTTCGCCCAGGGTTAAGATATAACCATTACCTCGTCCCTTGGGATGATAAGGTTCCCCGCTTGACCGTTTATTTACAATGTTGTATGCTGGGACTGCTTCGATTCGTATTCCCTGTACTTCTTTGACGTCCCCGTTTTTTATCACGATTCCGGTGGAAAGACTATCTGTACAAGAGGATGACAGAAGAATATCGCTTCCTTCCCTTGAGATTAATTTTACCGCTTGTGGATCAAGATGATCGCGGTGTTCATGAGTGATTAGAATCAAATCGGCTTTGGGCATTTTGGAATAATCAGCCAATCTGCTCCATGGATCCACATGAATGACTTTTCCCTCATACGACAGTATCAGCGTACCATGCCCAATCATGGTAATTTTCACCTTAGTTTCTGCTCTTTGAATCAAATCGACGGCAAAACCGTTTTCAGTGGGAGCCTCTTTAACCGACATGTTTTCCCTTCCATCCTCCTTCTTGGCAGACATATCCCGTCGTTTGAATTCCATAGTACCCCATGGCTCCGGGGCAATTTGCCCATTTTCGACGTTATACAACTCCACCTGCATTGCATTGTTGCCGGTATTACGATGGGTTATCGCCATTGTTTGCATCTCACCATACTGATTCGAACGTTCTGTTGTGGAAACAGCCTTATCTCCAACAATCTCCCATGATCCCATAACGGAAGTGCCCTGGTTATCGCATCCTGCTTCAAGAACCTGATCCCTGTTTTCAACACGAAAGATCATTCCTCGATAGGCATACTCTCCCATGCTGAAATTAACGGAGATCATCCAACCATCCAGTTGCCATGAATAATCCACTTCGATGGATTGACCATCATCAGTGACTGTCTCCCACGTCCCGATCATCCACTCAAAACCTTCCTGCCGGATAATATCCTGCAGACGCATTTGAGCAGGCGCCATTCCGCTAAACCCAATTAAACCCACCAGACTCAATAAAGTGACGCCATGTATTACCGAACCCGTTCGTTCTTTAGTACTCATTTTATAACTCCCAACCCTACTTTTATGGTTTGATATTTTTACTCCGGATCATAGTAATAATAGACCAACGACGAATAATTGGCAGGTGTGTCATTGTGATTACCATGTTCGGTCGAAATTGTGATCGATTTTTTGAAATGAATTTTACCGGGCCAGAAACGATATGCTGTAGTAGAGCCGTTGACTTGGCCGTATACGTCGATCAGATTTTCTGTTTTGGGCTGGCCAAACAGTGGTAGAGAATAAGGATTTGTCAGCCAGAAAGTAGACCACCCTCCCTGATATTCATCTTCATGACCGGTACCGTGGAATCGAGGTGTCTTTTCACCATCAATATAGATTCGCATATCCCCTTCCCACCATCGTTTCCGATCCGGCTTGACTGGTTCGACCGTCATGACCTGTCCAACAACGGCTCCTTTGCCATTATAATCAAACAAGATGTAGTCCTTTTCTTCCACAATAGGCCATGCCGTGTTATAATGGACGCCAAAATATCCTGCCATACCCGTGTTTTGTTCTTTTGAAAATCCTTTTGTATAACATATCTCATAGAAAAATTCTCCACCACTGTCGTGACTTCGGTTTTGAAGGATAATACGGATTCCCTTACGAAATGGCATCGGCAAATAACAATAATAGGTTCCGGAAGTGGACATACCCACAAAAAGACTTCGTACATTCGCTTCTCCCAATCCGGAACCAAAGAATGGACCGATCGGCACATCCACTGCCGGTTTGTCCTGCCCATCATAAAAAATCTGTAAATATATGTGGTTTAAACTATAGGTATCGGGAGCATAAAGGGGATTAATCTTGATGGATTGAACCGCCCCTGCTTGGTTAAGAGAAAGTAATTCTCGTTGAGGGCGTTCTCGTCCGGAAGCACGTCCGAGGGATACAGCTTTTCGAATATTTTTTACCTTTTCTGGGAAGTTTTTCGGTTCACTTCCACATCGTTCAAACAGTGTAATCAGCCGGGAATATTCTTGATCAGGTGTCCATGAAGTCAGAGACCTGTCTTTATAGAGTTGATAGTAAATATTATAAAAACCCACCGTTTTTTCTGTTGTGATTTTCAGGTGTTTCGCAAAAGGAATCGGGGCGCTGCAACTGAATCCACCGCTGGATATAAATGCATCTGTGGCCAAAGGATAGAGAAATGGCTTCTTCTCTCCGCTGAAAAGCTCTTTCTCCGTACATTCAAAGCGAGGTGTTTTTTCACCGTCAAAGTAGAATCGGATCTTTCCCCAGTGCAACGCAATATTAGAGCCGGTAAACCAGAAATTATAGATACATCCCGGCCCATCTGCTTCAAAAATAACATGTTCACCTTTGTCGTCTATGTACAACTGCGAATAGGTTCCTCGGAATCCGTCGTCATTTCCTCCGCTGCGGTCATAGCTGGAAAGATAATATGACTCTACATTGGGATAAAGACAGGGCAGGAAAGAAAGGTTTTCATAAAACTCAAGGCCGACCGGCTGGGCATGTAGACTGACCATTGGGATAAAAATCAATATACTCCACAACGTTACAAACTTACTCATATTCTCCTCCATTTGCCTAGACATCCCATAGTCCGAATAATAACAATCTCATCTTTTGAATGAAAACATGGTATCCTGCACAGGTTGATATTTCAAGTTCCTCTCACTAGAGCATGAACAATAATATCATGAAAGGGCGCAGGACAAAAAAAGGACAGGATAAATCTGCACTAAACAAACCCTGCTTATTCTTATTATTTCTCAAATCAGATGTATTCGTATTGTTCCCTTACCCGTTGAGTGTCCAGCCCTGGCGGTATTCACGGCGGAGCAGCGTATCGGCCTCTGCATTATTAGTAACCCGGCCATTAGCGCCATCGTACTGAATTTTCTCACCCACTCGATAAGCCACAAGTCCCAGGAGCATTTGCTCTATCAGCGTACTACCATAATCAAAATTACATGAGGTCTTTAGATTGCCCTTACAGGCATTGATCCATTCTTTCTGAAAATGTCCGATAGCCGGCAGCATATTCTCCTTTGGACGACGGCTGTAATAAGTCATATCTGCCTTGGGACCAATTGGCAACAGAAGGCGAGAATCGAAATCGGAAATAAGAAATCCTTGGCTGCCCTTGAACATGGCGCCATGACCTATTTTGTTCAAATCTACGTAGCCCTTCGGAGATCGGGGCATCGCACCGCCTTGATACCAGGAAACACCGATAGCCGGCCGCCAATTATTGGCAGGATGCTCAAAGGTGGCCTGATACTCGACCGGAGAGACCTCCGGATTGAACGGTTCTCCTTTGCCCTCCGCCGAGGTGGGAAGCCCGGCGTCAATAGCGTTCCAGACCAGATCCATCGTATGGCTTCCCATATCCCCGACCTGCCCGGTCCCAAAATCCCAATACATATTCCACTGGAGACAGTTAGCGCCTGGGCCGCCGGAGAAATAACCTGGATTGTATGGATGGAATGGTGCCGGACCGATCCATAAATCGTAATGCAGTGTTTTCGGTGGTGTGCCCTCGGCCGGCAGGTAGCCCGGCCGACGAAGCTGACGATTGCCCCACGCATAGGCGTGCTTGAGTTCGCCAATCGCCCCATCCAGAATCAGTTCACGAACCCGATTAAAGTTTTCAATGGCATGCCGCTGGGTGCCCACCTGGGTGGCCAGTTTATTCTTGTTTTTAAGGTATGTGGCTCGAACCACACGGGCCTCTTCGACCGTGTTGGCAAGAGGCTTCTCACAGTATACATGCAGGCCGCGATTCATCGCCCAATTGGCTACAAAGGCATGGGTATGATCGGTCGTGCAGCAAATGACGGCATCCAGATCCTTCTGTTCGAGACATTTTCGCCAGTCGACATAGGTCTTGGCGCCGGGAAATTTCTGTGATGCCTCGGCGAGATGTTCTTCGTCTACATCGCATAACGCAACCACATTTTCGCTGGAAATCGCGCCGATATGAGCCAAACCCCGACCCCATACTCCGATCAGTGCCAAATTGAGCTTGTCACTGGGAGTGTTGGCGCCCGTTACAATCCCGCTGGGAAGGATGGTAAGACCCATACCAACAACTGCGGTAGATTTTAGGAATTGACGTCGTTGGATTCGATCGAACTTCATCACAAGTCTCCATTTACTATAGTTCTTGACCGGTTTTTATGAATCTATACCCATCTAATATATCATTTGGGCAAAAAAATTCCAGGAAAAACAAACATCTAGAATTAATAGCACAAATTGGTTTTTCGAGTCATAAAATAAGACATAAGAGAGTATTTATAAATCTCGATTGACACTGAAAAGCGTTAGAAATCACACACCGGGATCACTGTAATTACACTTAAAAACTTTTACAAGAAAGCCTGAAATATTGTGATCTTCTTCGGTAACGAATTATCGTTTTTCTCGTTGTGATAATGAATGGGACATGTTAAGCTTCTTATCGAGGGAATAAAGAGTTTGGGAATTAGGGAAACTTCTTCTCTATTTAAGCTAGATCCAATCTCAAGGAGAGGATGCTATGAGTGGTCTTTTTGGCATTGTTTCAAAAGACAATTGTGTCGAAACGCTATTTTATGGAACCGATTATCATTCTCACCTCGGTACGCAATACGGCGGAATGGCCATCCTCGGAACGGAGTTCATCCGGCAGATTCACGACCTAAGCCATAGCCAGTTTAAATCCAAATTCTATGACGACTCCAGTCGAATACAGGGGAACAAAGGAATTGGAGTCATCAGTGCTTTTGACGAGCAACCCATCTATCTCAATTCCAAATTCGGACCTTTTTGTCTGGCCACGGATGGTATTGTAGAAAATGGAGACGAATTGACGGCATCCCTGCTCAAGTCGGGAATCTCCTTCAGTGAGGTAAGTCACAAGGGAGTCAATAGCACCGAATTGGTCGCCAAATTAATCAACCAGGGCAATGATCTGGTTGACGGTATTGAACGAATGTTTCATCTCATAGAAGGTTCATGTTCGTTATTATTGTTGAATCGAACCGGAATTTATGCCGCTCGTGATCGATTTGGCTACAATCCGCTGATAATCGGGAAAAGACAGGATGCATGGGCCATCACCAGTGAAACATGTGCATTTCACAATACCGGATTCGAAGTAGTAAAATATGTTGAACCGGGGGAAACTATCCTTCTGAATGAAGACGGTATTGTACAACGCAGTCCCGGCCAGACAAAAGTCAATCAGATTTGCTCTTTTCTTTGGATTTATACCGGCTTTCCTGCATCGAACTATGAGGGGATCAACGCCGAAATCGTACGAGAACGATGTGGTCGATCTTTGGCACGACGGGATAAAGATATCCACGTCGATCTGGTTTGTGGCGTTCCTGATTCGGGTTTGGCACATGGTCTGGGATACGCCATGCAATCCGGCAAGCCGTTTCGCAGACCCTTGGTAAAATACACTTCCGGATACGGTCGGAGTTATACACCGCCATCACAGCATACCCGTGATCTGGTTGCACGGATGAAGTTGATCCCCATCAAAGAAGTCATTGAAAACAACAGTATCGTCGTCTGTGAAGACTCGATTGTACGGGGTACGCAATTGAAAAATTTCACGATTAAAAAGCTCTGGGATTGTGGCGCCAAGGAAATCCATGTCCGACCGGCATGTCCCCCCTTAATGTTTCCCTGTCGGTTCAACCTTTCCACCCGATCCATCCATGAATTAGCCGCCCGAAGGGCGATCCGAAGTTTGGAAGGACATGATGTTCAGGATGTTTCGCAATATATCGACCACACCAGTGAAAAATTCAAGCGTATGATCGACTGGATTGCCAGAGATATCGGCGTAACAACCTTGCGCTATCAGACAGTAGAAGATATGGTGTCTGCTATCGGCCTGCCACGAGACAAGGTCTGTCTATACTGCTGGACAGGAGAATGTCCGAAACTGCGGCGGAAAGGCCGTGGAATTGCCATCGAATCAGTCAAACGAGCAACCCACTCAAAAACCGAAGAAGCTGTTTCATCACAACCTAAACTCTGGTAAATAATACATCCAGTATGACCTGAAGCTCATCAAATCATTTGTGCAATCGGATAATCAGCTTTAATACATTTCGATTCTGCCTTTTTTTATCTCTGTACTTTTGGGCTATCAGCCAAGAGTGCTGAATAACTCGGAAAATCATTGAAATTTCGATGTAGTTTTAGTATAATTTTCCCTGAGTTGGGCAGGGCTGTCTCAGAAATAATGTGAAAGCACACAGAAGTGCCTTTATGAAGTTATGTGGGAAATCTCAGGCATACAGATACGGAGAGATTCACATGAGAACTGCTTTCAAGTGGTATTGTGTGATGCTGGCGATGTTGATGGCATCTGCTACTATCTGTCCAGGGCAAACGGACACGGACTGGCCAGGCTGGCGAGGCCTCAGCAAACAGGGCCGAAGCGAGACGAATGGTCCTGTAACATGGTCCAGTGACAGCAATGTGACATGGAAGACGGACCTGCCGGGACAAGGTCACTCATCCCCTATCGTAGTTGATAACAATATCATCGTCACTGCGGCATATCCTGTAGCGCACGGCCAAAAGACCAAGTTGATAGGGATGTACATTCTCTTAACTCTGGTACTACTCTTGATGGGATCCAGCGCTCCCTGTATTTTCAGATACTGTCGCGGAGAGTTTCCTAAAAGGAACGGGTATTTCAGGTCAATTCTGATGTTCTGTATGCTGATCGGACTGTTACTGCACGTCCTGACTTTACTTACTCAGCGAATTTCACATATAGATCATCGTTCATTGTATGTAATATGGTTGCAGTCATTCATGCTGGCAGGTATCGGAATTGCTCTCGTTATAACGATCCTGCCGAATAAATCACAGTTTCGGATGGTTCTTGGTATACTGGCAATGATTCTCACTGTACCCCTTATCCTGCTCAGGCCTAAGCCTGAATACTATGTTATGGGGGGCAATGGTTATCATCTGCGACCTACGTATCTCACCATCGTGCTGTTGATAAGCGTTGGTTCGGCAACACTTATTGGCACGTTTTTGAGACGCCGTAAATCGAAGAATGGTTGTGTTCAACAGCTCAGTGTTGATAAAACAACGAAATCTCTATTGCCGCCGGCTGCATTCATGCTTGTATTTGTCTGCGGATTCTTTGGCCTTGGAGTAACGTATTGGGTTCCAATGATGCAACGTCGTGGCTGGTTGCCTATTGATTGGAGGGTATGGCTGCATTGGGAAGCGCTTCTGGCAATCGGCTGTTGTCTCTG
Source organism: Sedimentisphaerales bacterium (assembly GCA_016926155.1). Lineage (GTDB taxonomy): Bacteria > Planctomycetota > Phycisphaerae > Sedimentisphaerales > Anaerohalosphaeraceae > JAFGGE01. Next base: position 7,936 of record JAFGPC010000002.1, on the reverse strand, counting down.
CATCGCGCCGTGGTGTTTGACACAGGTTTTCAGTAAAAAATTGTCTCCTGTCCGTCCCCATCGACTGTTCTCACCAGGTGTGTTAACATTAATTTTGCTTTGTCTGCTCGTAGCCAATTATGTGGGCAACGAAGAAAGTTTTATCCGTGCGATCATTTGCGTCGATCGTGTAACCGGGACTGTCAAGTGGCAATGTAATGGACTGGAAGGCCCCAAGGCGACCACCCACAGTTCCAATTCCCCGGCTACTCCAACACCCGTAATCCACCGTGGAAAAGTGTACGCTTATTTTGGTTCACCGGGTATGATGTGTACAGATATACAGGGAAATCTACTGTGGTCTGACTGTAATCTCCCCTACGAGGGAATCCATGGTGTGGGATCTTCTCTCGTGGCGGATAGCGATCACATTATCGTTACAAGCCTCAATTCAAAAGCCCCATATATAACCGCCCTGCACGCAGAAACTGGGAAACACCTGTGGAAGGTGAATCTACCCGGATGGACAGGAATCCACGGCGAGCACCGCACTCCGCTTATTGCTGATCTCCATAATACAAAAGTGCTGTTGAATTGGAATAAAAAGTACAACCAGTTAGCAGCTTTTGAGCTAGATTCGGGGCGCCAATTATGGAGCTTTCAACCGGTCGGCATGTTTGTCGGAGAAGCCGTAGCCGGCATAATACAAAAAGAAAACACACTTTTCCTGCCTAGCCGAAACGACATTGCCGCCGTAGATATTTCGGATATGGCAACCAGTGGGACGGCTCGGGAGATATGGAGAACAAATATGCGTAGTAAGGGGCCTGTAACCCCATCGCCGGTTCTGCATAACGGGCTGATCTTTATGGTATCGGATCAGGGGCATGCCAGTTGCCTCGATGTCGACACCGGCGACTTACTTTGGCAAGAGAAGTTGCCAGGCCAATATCTTGCCTCACCAATTGTGATGGGGCAGAACGTCTATTTCTGTAGCACATCCGGCATGACAACCATAATAGCCTGCGACAGGACTTACAGGCAGGTGGCTCAAAATAAACTGCCCGATGGCATCTATGCAACTCCCGCCCCTGTTGATGGACACCTTTACATCCGAACAACAGTAGGATTATGGTGCATCGAGTAAGTTATTAATCAGAGCATATTTTTTTAACAAGCACGAATTATAATCGTATAAAGGTTTATGAAAACATCCGATTGTAAAAAAGCTTCCTCCATTATATCGTAGACCTCCGTAGGACAACACGTTGTTTTGAAGTCGTTAACATGAAAAAAAATGGGCAGACATGAAAGCCTGCCCATGAATTCTAAAACTATTCAGCATGCTAACTGAATCTATTTTTTACGGCGAGCCAGAAACAGTCCGCCCAAGCTAAACAAAGCAAGGGTTGTCGGTTCCGGAACGGCTGTGCCGAAATCAGTAGCCACTACAAGATTGTCCCATTGTGTTTTTCCGCCGGAAGCCAGTCGAACGGCGGTGTTCCAGTTTGTCCCGAAATAATCAATCTGTATATCCGAGGTATTATCACCGGCACCATTATCATAATCGTACTGATCCGGATCAATCCATAAACGAAGTTGATCTCCGTCAAAATCAATGACGGAAACAAGTCGATACGACTGGCCGAATACGACAGCAATATCGCTGAGAGCATTCCCGACACCGGATTCTTCAACGCCAAAGACACCGCTTTGCCAGGGCATACCCAAAAAAACTCGTTCCGTAGGAAAGTCGTAACCGCTCATTCCAAACCAGCCACCGTCTGTTAGAGGAGTCATTGTAACACCATAATAAATGGACCCTTCCCCTCTGAAAGCGCCGATTCGCTCATCTGTTTCTGGATCTTCATACCACATTTCTGAAGGCCCATTGTATTGACGAAGGGCGCCACCATTATCGGTAATAAGAGACTGGTTTTCAATATAAGCGGTCCCCCATGCGTTATCCCAGTCCGAAACGGTGCCAGTATGGATTTGACTTAAATTGTCCCAATCCCAACCCTGTCCGCCGGTCAATCCTAAACCGTCATCCACATCATATTGGTTCACAATGGCACCGTCGGCATAATCAAAACTATCCGAACCGATAAGTTCGGCACTGGTGGAACCAGCAATCAGCATCCCTACAGAAACAAGCATTACAATCAAAATTCTTTTCATCACTTATCCTCCAAATTATCATAATCTAGTACATTCTTAGAAAAATGCGTCTCCAAGATAAATGAAGTCTACCATAACACCCCCTATAAAATCAACCATTTTCCCCTATATTTCCTATTTTTACGGACTCAATTGATCTTATCCTTATTGAAACGCTTCAAATATCCTAAATTTTCATCGAAAAGTTGCTATAAATAGGGATTTTCCGGATGTGTAAAATTGTTGTAAGTCGTTATCAAGTAAAGAGCTATGAGAGAAAGTAATCTGATCTTTTGAGGTACTTTTCCAAAACTGAGGTAGTGGCAAAGAAATTGTTTGATCACACAATTTTGCATTGATTAAGCCAGTGAATACGAATGATTTCTGATTCCCCAATCGGAGACATTACTTGTTAGCCGGTGTTAACATGCCGATTCGCCATTGGAACTGACCATGCGCTTTACCGGCTTTATCTTTATCCCACATGCCTTGGAAGATGAACCGAATATGCTCCGGATCGACGATCAACATTTGATCGTATCCATCACGAATAAGTTCACCGTGACTGATATTGTCTGTCCATGGTTCGACACCCGGGGCGGGCTTAACATTCTTCCATCCGGCGAAGGGATGCTCAGCCGTGTCGGCGATGGGCGTCCCTATGCCGTCAAGGCTATCGGCGATGTAGGCTTTATAGTATCGTCGACCGTTTTCCTCAATGACGGTGAGATACTTATCCATCCCTTTAAGTTTGTACATATGGCTGGCCTCGAAGACTCTGGCCTGCAATGCCAGTTCGCAGTGATTAAAGCCTTGTGGAAAGTCCTTCAGGTCTGTCCATAATCGCCACATCTTGCCGTCGAGGCTTGTTAAAAACAGATACGCTCGCTGCTCGTCACAGATAATCCAGTAGTCCAGGCCGCCTACTTCACGGGGATCGTCCTTGCCGCCATTCAGGATTGGCGCGGCTTTCGTCCATGAGGACGGATCATTGATATCCATTGTGGTCGAAATGACGAACCACAGATTTTTAGATGGCAAATATCGAAGACAAGAGACTTCCTATGCGGACGGCACAAAAATTCAGATAGATCTTGATAAAAATACGTATTTGATTGACCCAAATCTCTAATACATCTGTGTCTCGGTTTGAGATCCTAAATATTATGAACGCTTCGGCTTCAGAAGCCCTGATGAACTAAAACACGAAGGTACCCCACAAGAGAATTTTCTTGCTTTGTCGTTTGACAGAAGAATTTCTATGGAGACTGTAAAATTCCACACAATCTATTCTGTAGCCGAACAAAGGTGTGGATGATCATAGTTGCGTCAGTACACGACTAATGAGACGTGAGCCATAGCTCAACGAAATCCAAAAGATCTAACTCATTAATTATATCATCATCTATTAAGTCCGTCTTAAGCAACTTACCAGTTTGTAGCCATTCCTGTGCCAGTATGGAAAAATCACGTAAATTCACGACCGAGTCACCATTGAAGTCTGCCGATGGCTCCGGCTGTCGTTCGTACGGCCCCATGTCCACGGTGTTGTTGATGATTCGCGGGTACCCGGCCAGATCAGTGGACACAGTTACGATTGCCACGTTATCTCCTGTGTTGACACAGGGTGAGTTTTCAGAAAGATGAAGGTCATCGTCTTCAGTGCCTGGTATGTTATCGGGGCCATCAGCATCTACGAATTGTGGATTGCCTGAGATATTACCGGTGCCGCCTGTGACGGTCTCTTCATGGAGGCAGCTGTAATTGATGATCGGTGTTGCTTCCATGTTGAAAATGTGTCCCTGCGGGGCCGAGGGAAGAACACCGGTGCTGTTAAAGAAGATACAGTTTGTGATGACAGGTATACAGGTCTCAGGGGCGGAAACCATATTAGACATTGCCAGCGGTCTGTTGGAGCTAAAGGTGCAGTTTGACACGATTGGATTGGCTCCATTGTTGGCCATACAGCCTGCTTCATAGAGATTTCCGGCCGCATTGCCGATGAATACGCAGTTTATTATTGTCGGATCGCATTGGACGCCGTGTCCGTTATTGTATAGTGCGGGCGCATTTTGGCTGGCATAGTTGTATAAAAACGTGCAGTTGATAATCGTTGGACTGCATGGAAGATCACGTGATCTGATCGCAATTCCACCGCCAACGTTGCCGGCGAAAAAATTGACAAAATCGTCGGAATCAGCGTGTCCGGCCGTGATGGTGAAGCCGTCCAGAACTGAGTTGTCATAGATATCAAGGGCCTTGACTACGTGCAGGCTGTTTTCATCACGGTTCGCGTCAAGTTCTAAGTCTGCTAATGTAATTGCCGTATCATTTCCTGCCAGGTCGCCGCTGAGTATGGTTTTGTGTGCTTCGATATTACGCTCGTCCGGGTTGGGTCGGCCATGGCCCGCAAAGCCACCAATGACGGCAACCTCCTTTTTGAGCATGAACGCGGCATGGCGGTCACTGGTGCCGGTTGGATTGGCAGTATCGGTATCCGGCGTATAGGTGCCATGTGCGACGCGGATTTCGTCGTCAGGATTTGCAGCGTCCAGGGCATCCTGGAGATACAAATACGCATCGTTCCAGTTCAAGCCGTCATGGACAGGGCCGGGCGCGTCTGCGTCGACGTGTATGATTTTTCTTGTTGAAATAGCGTCAATGCCCCATGGGCCGTTTAATCCTGTTGCAAGTGGACTCAGCGAGCCGGTACCGTCCATGTTTGCGATATAGACCGTAGAGGCGTCTGTGTCGGTAAAGATCATTTTTCCAGCAGCGATGTCGAGTGTGATACCGTGCGGTCGTCCCAGTCCATCAGCATATCCAAAGAGGGATTTGATGTTTGTGCCGTCGAGGTTTGCACGCTGGACGCTTGAGGAGTCGCGGTCACAGAAGTAAATTTTTCCGTCGTTGGGGTTTATTGCGACATCTCGGGCTCGGTCAAGGCCGGTAATAAAATCTTCGATTGCTGTGCCATCAAGATTGGCTCTGTGGATGACCGGGCTATCAAAATCACTCCAGTAAATCTTATCATTAACCGTGTCAAGTGTCAGGTAGTATGGCTGAGCCAGGCCGCTGATTACGTCTTCAATTGATCCGGTGCCGTCAATGTTTATGCGTTGGATTTTACCAAGGTCGCGGTCTGCCCAGTAGATTTTACCGGCGGTGATGTCCAGGGCGATGTCGGCCGGATAGGACAGGCCCATAACGAGGTCCTGAATATTTGAGCCATCTAGGTTGGCGCATTGGATTTTATCGGTGCCGTTGTCTGCCCAGTAGATTTTTTTGTTTGAAAGATTGATTGCCAGTCCTCGCGGATCACTTAGGCCGTCGGCGGCGGTGAGTATGTCTTCAACAGAGTTGCAGTTGGGGTTTGCCCGCTGGATTTTCGACGCGTCTTTATCGGTCCAGTAGACCATGCCGGCTAACGTCGTGCATGGGGTCTGTACGTGTACCGCAATCCCCGGAGAACCTACATCAGGACTGCCGAGTAATGAGTAATAGGCGCCATTTTCGCCGAATACACTAAGACCCAGAAATGTCCCATCCGTGTCCCATTGGTTCGAGAAACCATTGGTATGGCTCGTGTACGTAACTGAAGTAACTAAGTTGTCATCTGGATCGTAGAGGTAAACGCCGTCACCGTTGCCAAGACTTGAAAAATAAAAGGAGGGATAATCATTACCATAAACACCTGCCTCTGCTCCTATTGACCAGAGATTTCTCCACTCTTCCACGCTTCCATCAGGGGCTTCATCAAGAATGATAATGGATTCACCCGGGCCAATGGTAATCGCACCGAATATATTTTGTCCGATACGTTGGTGTTCATCGTCCCACGAATAGCCCGTTAAATCGACAGATACCAAGCCGGTGTTCGTCAATTCCCACCAGTCACCGTTTATACCGCTTATAGAGCTGCTGCTCATGATTTCGGTAATTGCCAAATCCGCGATAGCCATTTCAGAACAAAACAAAGCGAGAACAAATAAAATGATTGTGCTTTTATTCATCCTGTATCCTATCAAAAATTAAAAATGCCTTTAATTACTGTAGCTAATCTGCTCATGGAACTCATGGCATTCTATGGATTCAAATGCATCATAAGATCAAGTTACGAATCGAGTGATCATTCCCGTCAATAATCCCTTAGAAATAAATCCAACGGGAGACGGCAGGCAGAAACCCACTATGGAAATGCAAAACGACACATTTTCTCCAGAACTCTACTCAGACGGAACCTTATTAATCTATTCAAGGACAATTATATCAATTTTTCAAAAAAAAGCAAGAAAATAGAAGTTCTTTCAGCCGCCTCCCCACTCTTTATAGTTTAGTTCCTTGAATTCTCCTGTAGGCACTGCTTGTTCAATTGCTCTTCAAGCATATCGATTCGTTTTTGCTGGTGCTTGAAAGCCGTGTAAACAAACGACATTGACATTTGAAGGAAAAGAACTGAAAAAATGAACATATTTTCTTCGTCCCCATCAAAAATACCACTAATAACGAGCAGTAACAGCAACACACTCAACAAGATCAACATGAAACCAACCATTCTTACGGGATTCTTCTTCATCGTTGGCCTTTCTTTTTTAGAACAGTTTCCGCTGTTTCAAGACGCAAGCCATTCTAAAAAGTTACAAAAAGTTCATTACAGTATCAATAATATTTGTACTGCCTTTTCCCCTAAGAGGGGCAGAGGGATACCGTAGAAGGAGTAGGACTGCTCGACAGACAAGTGAGGAAATAAGGGATGAAAAGTTAGAGGACGAGGAGCAGACTTATCGCACTACAGTCGTTCTAGTCCTTTCAAGTCAGTATCCCGTCCTAACATTTATTCCTACCACCTTCTCCATAATATAGGCCTATACCTACTCTAATATTAAATAATAAAAACCGGGGCATCCAAAGATGCCCCGGCCATTAAACAATACCATGGTAAAAACAACCGTTCAGCTAGTTGGAAGCATCAAGCAGCCAGTCATCCACCAGAATAGAAAGGTCTGTCAGGTCAATAATACAATCTGAATTAAGGTCTTCAATAATCAGGTTCTTGTTCAGACAAATGGGAACCTCGGCACCATCTTTAACCAGATAGAAATTGCCGAATTCCATGGTGAATTCATTGTCACCGACCCAGATATCGACTTTGTAAATATTGGCTGAGGCCTGGGCACCAATTTCCCACTCGTATCTATACCATTGGTCGTTATTCACACCAAAACCCCACTCGGTTTTTGTAAAGGGCCGATTGAGTGTACTTGCCTCGATTGGGCGGAATTCCATGTTGCCGTCACAATCATTCTGGTAAACCCAGAATCCGAACCTGTCAAAGTCATTGAAGTTTACACTTTCGGGGAAAACAAGCCCACAAAGCTGTTGCTGTCCTGCATCACCCCATGCCGTCCAAAGGAGCGTCTGGCTCGGGGGATTAAAGTTGTTTGGATCATCTGACGGAGTTGGGCTTGTGTTAACGGATAAAAGACTTGTACCCCATGGTCCACCCGGCGTAACGTAGGCATCGTAATCCCCAAGATAGGGATCCGTTCCATTGGGGTCCGTGTCCCAGATCTCCTGATTTACATAAACATATTCAGTATCGGCAGGGATGATTTCGAATTGATCACTGAGCCACTGAGCAGAAATCATGCTGACATCTTCTAGGGTTACTAGCAAGTCATCATTTATATCACTCAATAAATCGCGTACAGTGAAGAACCATATGGGTCCTGCAGATGTTTTGTCAGGATATGTTGCAGTAACTCTCCAGAAGTATCCGCTTGACGGATCGAGTTTC
>JAFGPC010000116.1 GCA_016926155.1 Sedimentisphaerales bacterium | reverse complement strand
CTGATCAACGGAACCAATGTGATCGCTGTTCATGCATTACAGGAAACGGCAGGCAGCAGCGATTTTTCGATCGATGTCAAAGTAACCGCCCAAACCGGCGATCAGATATTGAACATTCCGGATCTGGCCAAAAGCAAATATGAAATCAATCCGGCCTGGGAAAGCGGCGAACTAACTGATCAGGGACTATTACAAGTACAAATTCCCGGAAGTGTTGTAAGGCCGGAGCGGACTTACCGCGTTCGCTGTGCCATGAAAGATATCTCCGGCAGGTGGAGCCACTGGTCCAGTCCTGTGGAGTTTGTCGCCGGCTCGGCGATCGGGGCGGATATTTTGAACTACCTGCGGGTCAGCGAAGTCATGTATAATCCGATGTCAGATGACGCAGACACTTATGACAGCAATGAGTATGAATTCATAGAACTGACAAACATCAGCCCGACACAAACTATCGACCTGACAACGGTTTCTATCATCAACGGAATAACGTTTAGTTTCGCCGGAAGTTCTGTAACTTCTCTTTCGCCGAATGATTACGTTCTTGTGGTAAAAAACAAGGCAGCGTTTGAATCTCGCTATTCAGGCCTGTCCGGAAAGATCGCAGGTGTCTACACCGGAAAGCTGAATAACGACGGTGAAACCATTGAAATATCAGATACCTGGAATGGTACAGTGGTAGCCTTCACGTACAATGACGTAGACGGCTGGCCTCAGGCTGCTGATGGCGGCGGTCATTCTATTGTCCCGAGAGACTGGGGGGCAATGGAAGACCAGCAGGCGGGTATTATGGATTATGCCAGAAGCTGGCGAAGAAGTACATATCGCGGAGGCTCCCCGGGGGCTGAAGATCCTGCACTGATCGTCGATGTAGTTATTAACGAATTCATGGCGCATACAGACTATAGCCATCCGTCTTACCCCGACTATGACAGCAATGACTGGATCGAGTTATACAACACTACGGATTCGTCTATTGCACTCAATGGTGGATGGTATCTGAGTGATGATATTGACGATCTGAAGAAATGGGCAATCCCGAACACCGACATCTCTGCAAATGGAAGACTCACCTTTGATGAGATCAGCGGGTTCCATAGCCCGATTACGACGGGCTTTGGTCTGGACAAGGCAGGCGAAAGAATTTTCTTGTCTTATTTACCGGGCAATTCGACCGACCGTGTGGTGGACTGTATCCGCTTCAAAGGGCAGGAAAATGGTATTTCACGCGGCCGCTATCCGGACGGTGGAAACTACTGGTTCCGGATGAACGGGTCAAAAAATACCTCCAATACATCTCCGCTGGCAAATGTTGTACTCTCCGAGATTATGTACCATCCGACCGAAGGCAGCACGAATGACGAGTACATTGAGTTGTACAATCCCACCGGTTCGTCTGTCCTGCTTTACAGTGCTGATGGTTCCGGCTCATGGCGTCTGGACAATGCCATATCGTTTACATTCCCGACGTCAATGTCGCTTACGGCCGGAGCGAAGATTATCATTGTTCCGTTCGATCCGACAAACGATCCGGAACGACTGGCTGCGTTTGAGACTGCCTACAGTTGTGATCTGACCGCCGGAGTGAATGTATTCGGTCCCTGGACCGGTGCTTTGTCCAACGGCGGCGAAAGATTGGCTCTGGAAAAACCACAAGCTTCCGATGATCTGCTGGATCCGACAGCAATTTCCTGGATCGTAGTCGATCAGGTTGGCTACAGCGATTATGATCCGTGGCCGGTGGGTGCCGACGGATCGGGAAATTCGCTCACACGGCTCTCTCCTGACAATGCTCAGCGGTCGGGAGATGACCCTTCAAGCTGGATCGCGGCGGCTCCAACCCCAGGCCAATAATCCAGTTTATCTTGTCCAGTATTAATTGCGGCACAGACTGACCGTGCAAAATGCGGTGCTGCGCACCATGGCCTGCGTAGCGTGTCAAGTTGAAACGGATGAGGTGACGGCGCCAATTATTATGCCAGGTCATTTTTGAAAAAAACAACGCATTTTCTGTTGCGTACAGAAGTTAATGGATAATAACCGAAAATAAGGCTTCAAATTTCCCTTGAAAATTACCCTTTTAAAACAGGGAAATCCCTGTTTTTGTTTGATGATCACTACTATTTTACTTATGGTCTGTTGGTAACAAGCTGGAGTTTATCCCCCAACTCGTATTCGGCTTTTGACCCATAACAAGTTTCAGTTCACCGCCATTAACCAGATCAGCATGGGTGAACCAAGGTCCCTCCAAGGGCATCCCATTTAAAAAAGCCTGATGAATATATTTGTTAGTCTCAGAACATCCCGGAGCCGAAACGATAAACGTTTTACCATTGGGCAAATTAATCGTGACTTTCTCAAAAACAGGGCTGCCGATGGTGTAAAGCGGCAGGCCCGGCGTTACCGGATAAAAGCCCATGCTTGAGAATACGACAAATGCCGACATCCCGCCGCCGTCTTCATCACCGGGAATCCCGAAAATGGAATCCGGAAACCAGGTATTCATCAGCATGCGGATTTTTTTCTGGGTCTTCCAGGGGGAGTCCGTGAAATTGTAGAGGTACGGAATGTGAAAACTCGGCTCATTTCCCATGGAATACTGTCCGACAATACCAGTAAAATCAGGAAAGCGCGCCCACAACTCGTACTTGCTTCGTCCCAGGTCTTCTCGAAAAAGCTGATCCAGACGCTTTTCAAAAGCATCCTTTCCCCCCATCAACGCCATCAGGCCGGGCACATCGTGCTGAACCTGCCACAGGTACGTCCAGCCATTATTCTCATCGTAATAGTCTCGACCTCCCATGCCGCCGTCGAATTTCGGGTCAATATCAATCCAATGACCCTGATCATCTTTCGGCATGAAAAAGCCTTTTTCTTTCCAGTAGAGATTTTTGTAATTGGTCGCGCGCCGAGCAAAAAACAAAGCGTCGTCATGATGCCCCAACTCCTCGGCAAACTGAGCCAATGCCCAATCATCATAACTGTGACCAAGAGTGATAGCCACCGACTGGCGTTTTTCAAACCTATCGACCCGCGTTTCTGTTTCCGCCTGTCCCGGAGCCAGTGCAGGATAATACCCTTTCTCTGCATAGAAGCGATCTAAAGAACAGGCGGGCCCGTTCCGCCACGGCAGCATGGTTGCTTCCATGGCATTCTTCTTCATGGCTTCATATGCCGTGGCCACATCAAAATCCGTAATGCCCTTGCGGTACGCGTCCAGAATGGTAATCGTCGAATGGAATCCGTTCATGCACGGATTATCTCCCCAAAGCACCGGAAACGTTGGCAGCCAGCCGCTCTGCTCATACATGCGAACATAAGAGCTCAGCATATCGGCTTCTTGGACCGGATTCAGCAGGGTACGCAGGGGGTGATGTGCCAGATAGGTATCCCAAATCCAATCATCCACATAAAACGGACGATCAGCCTTATGAACCTGTTTGTCATAGTTGCTGTAGTAAGTCCCGTCCTCAGTGATATCCACCATCCGCTCATAGCACCGGTAAAAAGCCGTATAGAAGGTGCGGCGGTTCGCTTCGGTGCCGCCTTCAACCTGAATCTGATTTAATACCTTAGACCAGGCCCGGTATGCCTCTTCTTTTACCGTCTCGAAGGAAGGTTTTTTGATCTCAGATTCGAAATTCTTTTTGGCCTGTGCATCACTGATAAAGGAAATCGCGTATTTGAATTCAATCACAGCAGGCGTGTTCTGAGACCAACTGACAATGCCGTTTTGCCGGTCCTTATTAGGAGCAGCAGCGGTAAAGTCGAAAGGTTGGTTGAACTGCCCATAGACAAACGCTTTCATCCCTTGAAACTGCTCGACCCCCGTCATGGTATTCTGATCGAGTTGTTTCCATCCGCCCGACTGCATCGTCTGCAGCAGCACATGCTTGGAAGCATTCTGCGGAAATTTAATTCTGAAATACCCCGATTTAGCGCTTGGTGTAAATTCCAGCGTAATATCATAATCCTCCAGCCAGACAGAATAGTAGTAGGGCGTGGAAATCTCATTTTCAGCATCCCAGGCG